>JAAYQD010000259.1 GCA_012519465.1 Candidatus Cloacimonadota bacterium | reverse complement strand
TTCATCACTGATTACAGATTCATATGAAGTAGAGCCAGAGATGCTCTTTGAGACTATTTTTAGATTGGAAACGTAGGTTATTCCATAACCGACTTCCATTCCGAGATATATTTTTTTGTTTAGATACAAATCAAATCCAGATACGAAGGCAACTCCAGCCTGCCAATATCCCACGCCACTTCCATTATTCAGCCAAATACCGGTTATTTCATAAGTATCACCATTTTCATCCGTATATTCATATTGACCATTATGGTATCTGCCATGGAGCAAAAATCCAATGTAAGGAGAATATCTATCCGCGAAATACCTATGATGCTCAACGCCCATTTCCAGACCAAATAATAACATTTCCGTGGAGGCTATATAGTCATCATCTTCCAGTGCTATTCTGTCTTTACCAAAATTGATCAATGGTTTAAGCCGGAATATGTTAATAGGTTTTTCTGTTTTTCCCCATTTATATGCCCAGTTGTCAAAGATAACAGGATGTTTGGAAAAAGGATTAATTCCCACTTCAACACTGTCGTAAAAAGGTGTTTCAGGGGTTGTTGGCTTGTTTTGCATAGAGGATTGTGAAGTGGTTTTATCTCTTGATACATTGTAATCTGTTTGCTCCTCATGATACTGAATGCTGGATGCAGGGTCTGATATCTCAGTTTGAATATTTGAATTGGAATCCTCGTCTTTTTTGTCATCAAAGTAGGCGGTTCTGTCTTTGTAAACTAAAGGGTCAATTTTCATAAACGGTTTCCGCATTGACCAGACACCAAACACACTTCGTCCACCGTCGGTTTCGATTTCTGATATTTGGTCAAATGAGATTATAGCCAGTTGGTCGCCATCATCAAGCACATACATATAGCTGTCCTTGATCCCCACCAATTTACCAAATACGATTTGTCCTGATTTAAGTATAAAATCATCAGCAACCAGAGCAGAGAACAGAAACACAGTGATCACAAGAAGTAAGATGGTTCTTTTCATTTTGATACTCCTTTTGTATTATTTATTTCGCTATCATAAGGTTGATCACAATGGTTTTATCTAATTAGTTCTTGTCAATATCTCTTTCGCTTGGCTTTCCCCCTTTTGAACCAAAATGACGTTTCTCCAAGACTTTGAGGGTTTTCTTTACGAGCAGGTTTTAGGTTTCGCATATCCGTTGTCTCGTCATTAATTAGTGAATTTCGTCTAAATTCATGGTTGCCTAGTTTAAAACCATGAAAAGTTTGAAATAACACTAAGGTACTCTGATCTCTTTCTTATTAGCCTCCTTTGTCTCACCCTTGTCGAGATAAAGGAGAGACAAGGGTGGTACAAGGGAGGGTAAGGGGCAGGCGCAAGCGGAACTTGCGCAGGGACCAGTAAACAGTGAACAGTGGACAGGGGCTTCGCCAATGCCATGCCTATTTTGAATTAGTGATATCCTTGTAAATCGTGTACTTCATAGTTCAATACCCTTTCGTGTATTTTCGTTTATTTCGTGGTTATTATATTATCGGCTTAGCGTTAGCGAGCCAAATATGCCGTCTCTGGTGAGACTCGTAATGCACTACTATTGCGGTAGTTGATCTAAAATGGCGTCTCTGCTGAGACTTTTTAAGGAGCTCGCTAACGCTCGCGATTAATTAAGAATAATTAATGACGAGCCCTGTCCCTTAATCACTGTAAGCCCTTCTTTAACAACCGGTTAAAACCGGTGAAACCACCGGCTGAAGCCTGTGTTACCGCTCGCGCAGCGAGCCCACACCTCACCCTGTCCACTGATCACTGTCCACTGTTCCCTAAGCACGCTTGCGTGCGCTCTCTCCCTCTGTTCCCTGTGAGCGTAGCGAACACAGTAATTCGTGGTTTATCCACAGGGGTTGTATATGGAGGTTTGGGCACCAATAACTGAATTTACTCCAGCTTTTGAAAAGATATTGTGCCGCCCTATTTGAATGCTATTCATCACATTACGCAAGTATGAGCAACGACAATACATGAATCCTGTTATTTTGTGTTTGCGTAACTATTGATATTGGGTATACTTTAAGAGCTGTCAATATTTTAAATACGCACAATTTGGGGCTTTGGCATTTGCGTTAGCTCCGTTAACCCGGCATTGCGCGTGCCGGCAGAAGAGGCCACTTGTGGCTGCAATAAAATACATAAGGAGATTTAGAATCATGAAACGCTGGATTCTTGGTTACATCACGTTTTTG
>JAAYQD010000258.1 GCA_012519465.1 Candidatus Cloacimonadota bacterium | reverse complement strand
TGCCAGTGACCCGGCAAGGGCATACAAGCTTTTGCAGGATTATATGAATGCTGATTTGCCATCTCAATATCGTGGACAACAGCATATCCTGATGGCAAGCTTTGCCGCTCAGGAAGGGTATTATGAGAAGGCACTCACCCTGTGGGCAGAGGCGCGGCGCTTTGAGCTCTCTCCCGAATTGCTGGATGACGTGGAGATCTCCATTGCAGACGCCTATTACCAGATCAATCAACACTACCTTGCCCAAGAGCATTACAACCGTTATTTGAATACCTATCAAAACGGACGCTATCGGGATAGGGCTTTTTATTGGCTGGGCATGCTGATGTTTGAAGCCAAGGATTATGCTGGAGCCAAGCAAAACCTGAAGGCGCTCTTGGATAGATACCCAGATTCCATGTATCGCGAAGATGCCTTGTTCTATTTTGGGGAACTGGAGTTTATGTCTGGCAACTTCCAAAGTGCGCTGGATTCCTTCCAGGCAATAGCCCTGAGCCATGCTCACAGCTATAGCATCCTGCTCAGACAGGCACAGTCTCTTTACTATCTCAATCGCTTTACTGAAGTCCAAATCCTGCTTGCAGAATTGGCAAACTATCCCCCCAACTTTGAAACGCTGATCTTGGAAGCCAGCGTTAGTTTTAACAACAAGGATTTTGCCCATGCCCTCAGCCTCTATCAACAGGCGGAGGAACATGCCGCATCCGCAGCGCAAAGACAGGAGTGCACCAGCTATCAGGCTTATACCCTGTATTTTCTAAAGCGTTTTGACGAAGCCAGCCAGCTCTTCCTCTCGCTTTCCCAATTGAATCCAGATGTGGATAGCTATCTGTTCCAAGCCGGCAGAGCTGCCTATCAGGGAGGCTCATATCACAGAGCGCTGGAATTGTATGAGCGCTTTTTGGAAGACTATCCTGAATCTGATCACTTCCTCTCTGTGCTGGCTCAGGTGGCTCTATGTAATTACAACTTGGGAGATTACAATCAATCCTTCAGCGACTGGCTCAATATCCTGGTGCGCTTCCGCAATACCACCTCATTCACTCCGGAAGAGGTGAGCCTTCTGAGGGATGCCTTTACCGGCCTGCAGCTATGCTTGGACAATATGGATGACATCTCCCCCATCGCCGATCTCCTTGGATTGGCAGATACCTTTGAAAGTGAATATATCCGTTTTGAAATCAACTATCTCATCATCCAACTCTATGCCAGCCTGGGGCATTGGGATCAGGTGTTGGAAGAAGCCGAGGAGCTGAGAAGGAGCTATCCCGAACAAAAGCGGCCGGAGCTTGATTTGCTGATGGCAGAATCCCTCTTCCAGCTCAACCAGCAAAAGGAAGCAGAGGAATTGGCATCACAAGTGTTTGAAGAGACTCAAAGCCCCGAGAGCCTGCTTTCCCTTGCCAAATTGGCACACAGCACGGGAGACTTGGATATTGCACAGGAAAAGTACCTGCTTTTATATGAGATCCAACCAAGTGCCGCCAACTGGCTTGCCCTCTTGGATGTAGCGCAAGAGAACGATTTTAAAGACTATGATGAGATCTGGGAGCTGGGTAAGGAGATGGCAATGGACCATCCCCAGGCACGTATCAACCGCATCGTTTACCTGAACCAAAACGAGCTCTTTGATGAAGCCTCAATGATGGCAAATCAAATCCTGGATACCCAAAGCAACCAATATATCAGGGCACAGGCAGATTATGAATTGGCAAGGATGCACTATCTGAAGGAAGATTATGCGCGCGCCATATCATCATTCAAGCGGGTGCGCGTGCTATATAGGGAATATCCCCTTATCCTAAATGGTGCACAGTATCATTACATTTTAAGCCTCATCCACACCGGAGCCCTCAAAGAGGCACAGCTCACGCTCTGGGAGGTGCAAAGCATCCTGACTGATGACCAGGTGATGAACATCAATAACCTGTTGGATGATGAAAGATGAAGTGGGCTTACTCTATCTTGTTTGTCCTGCTTTGCGGGATGCTTGCAGCTCAAGCCAGTGAATTGCCCGTGGTGGAAATCATGGGTGATGCACAGGTAAAGATTCCCCTGGCAAAGCGCAGTTCACTTCCCTTTACCATTATCACCCATTCCGATAGCCTGGGACCCTTCTTCCCCGTTGGGATACCACCTATCCCCAAGCCCACATCACCTTATAAAAAGCCGCTTAATGGCTGGTTTGCTGGCAGGGTAAACACAGACTGGCAAGTGTTTGCCCAAGGCTCCTTATACAACCTACACCGCAGGCTGCCTCATCTGAGGGTGGATTTGGAAAACAGATTCTTGCCCGATCACTTTAAACATGTGGATCACCAAGCCTTTGCCAGCCTGGTGTTTGATGATACATTCCAGCCCAAAAGCCGCCTCCATTACCAGCATTCCAGCGCTGATCAATATGTGGCAAATGCCCTACATTTAAGCGCCAGCCACCATGCTGATAGCCTCTCAGATAAAGGAATTACCTTACATAATGTAGATACCCGCCTATGGTGGGAAAACACCTGGCAGAGAAATGCCTCAGAGAGGGATTATCACCTGAACCCAGGCTTTTGGCATTCCCATCGTTTGCAATATGAAGATCACCTTGTGGATACCCATCTGGGCTCCGCTATGGGCAGGTTTGCCATTGCCTCTGCCTATCATGTTCCACTTCACCTTCCCGGATTGAAGAAGGCATCTCTTGGCTTGATGAGCGATCTGCACCACGTCCTGCCACAAATACAGGTACATTATGAAAGACCCCTCAGCCCTTCGCTCTTGCTGCAAGCAGGCAACTACCCTGGGATGCAGCCACTTACCCGCTCTCAATTGATGTAGCAATTCCCTTGGGGAATCCAACCCACATTGGGCAGTGTTCCCTATTCCCCATTGGATGTGAAGGCACAAATCACCTATACACTTCCTTCCATTTGGAAAGATGTGTACTCCCACCAAAGCCCTCAGCCGCTCAATAGTATTGCAGGAGGCATCCGCAGTGCCTACACATACAATCAACCTGTTCTTAAGATAGGCAACACCCCCATCCCCATTATCAGCCTGGAACCCGCCTGGAATCATTTCCTAACCGGCAACGCACTGCTGCGCTTACCCTGGGGTGTGCTGAGGCAGGAGCTGGCTTTCAACCTGCACTATCTGCCCCATCAAGGCGGCATCCGTGCCCCCTATACGCCTCGCTTCATCTCCAAGACCTCATTTAGCTATCAATACAGAAAGCTTGTAGCCAACCTAATCCTGGATCAACGCTACAATCAAAAGGATCATCAAAAGCGCAATTTGCCCGAAGTGATAGATCTCAGCCTCACAGCCCAGTATCGATATAGCCCTGTGCTTTGGTTTGAAGGTGGATTGCAAAACATCCTGGACAAAGCCCACATCCAATGGGAAGGATTGCCAGCTGAAGGCAGAAGGCTCTACTTGCAAGTAAAGTATATATGGCACTAACTCCCCATTCCCAATCCTTACAACCTCCGGAACCCTCCCTGTGGAGGGCTTTCCTGCACTATCTGCTGGGCAGCTTCAATGGGATTCAGGTGTTTTTATATCCCAGCCTGTTGGTATATTGGATCAAGGGCGACAGCCTGGTGGGAGCAGCTTATGATTTGATGGGCACCGGTTTGCATCTGATGCCCCTCACCGTCTTCTTCCTTCTCTTACTTTTTGTCCTGTTTATGATTCTCAAATTCCACCTGATGGATTATCATAAGTTGCCTTTCGGCAGTAGTGATATAGCCCGTCACGTTATCAAAATACACAGAATACTGGTTCCCGCAATCCTGGCATACACTGTCTTCTTTGCCCTTTCCATCTTCATCAAATACTTCTATGGCATCCAAATATCCACCGGGCACCTTGCCACTATGGCTACCAGAGTGTTGGCAAGCGCCTGGATTGTCTATGCATTCGTCAAAAACGCCTGGATCCACCCCTGGCAAAAGCTGGGGCACAGCCTGCAAAGCTCACAAAAAAGAGCCCTTGTCTATCCCCGCTTACACCCCTTCAAGTTCTTAGCCTTCAATCTCTACCTTGTTTTTGCCATCATTATCTTGGCAAAACTATATACATCCATCATGGAAGTGATATACCATCCCCTGTTCAGCTTTATTGGCTACTTGACGGGCTTCCTGCCCAGATTTGAGCTCTTGCCAGTTGCTTCCACCCTGCCTTTACTCACCAATATTGTTTTACTGGCGTTTGCCTTCCTTCTTTCAAACTTCTTTTTTATCCCCCTGGTTTGGCTTGCCAAGCATGCCTGCCAGATAATGCACCCCATCCGCATACAAAAATCCAAGCCCACTCTTCAGGAGCGATCAGATAATGCCCAAGCGTAAACCCGCCAAAAAGCCAGCCACACGCCCTCGCAAGCGCAAGAAACAATCCTCTTCCAAACTCTGGATGTTTATCGTTGCCGGCTTGATCTCCACTGCAATCATATGGTTTATCCTCAGCTATAAACCCTCGGCAAAACTGCCTTCCACACAAACCGAGACCAGCGATATCGCACAGAAACAGGATAAGGCAGCAAAAGATAAGAAAGCCAAATCCACTGCCGACACACCGGATACGGATGCCGCCCGCAAAACACCCGATCTGGAACCCACCATCATCGCTGCCCTCAAAGAGTTGGATATACATGATAACATCTACAAACTGCAAAAGAAAGGAAATACCGTCACCTTCAAGGTGCCCCTTGATGACAACGTGTATGACCTCAATTTTGCCAATATGATTCTGAAAGGACGTGTGGAAAAAGCCGGAGGCAGATTTGTCTCTGCCAAGGAATCCCGCAAGACGCAAACCTTGGAATTTGCCCATGACAAGAGCGATACCAAGTGGAAGGTGGAGCTTTACTATGATGCCAAGCCCTATGCCCAGAAGGCTCCCACCAAGACCCTCGCCATTGTGGTGGATGATTTTGGCGAAATCGGCGGCAACCTGCTTAGTGGCTTTCTCGGCCTTCCCACTTCGGTCACCTTTGCCATCATGCCGGAATACAAGCACAGCGTTTATACCATGCAAAAAGCTCACGAACAGGGACGTGAATCCATCATTCATGTACCGATGGAACCCATTGGCTATCCTCAGAC
>JAAYQD010000257.1 GCA_012519465.1 Candidatus Cloacimonadota bacterium | reverse complement strand
TCAATCCGCTCCCAAGGGGAGGATTATCCTGCCTCAGGTGCAGGTATTGCGAGATCTCCTGGATCACAATGCCATTGTCACCTTTACCAAAGATACTGAATTGGAGCGCACCCTGGCATCTTTTGCCACGCCTCCTGAGTTGGTAATTACGGATTCGCAAGTGGTACAGGAAGTGGCACAGATCGTGCCGGAGACCATTCCACTCACCACCTTTTCCATACTCTTTGCCCGCTATAAGGGAGAGCTGGAAATCTTGGCGCGGGGCGTGAGACAGATCGACAGGCTGCAGGCTTCAGACCGCGTTTTGATAGCCGAGGCGTGCTCACATCATGCCCAGGAAGATGATATTGGCAGGGTAAAGATTCCGCGCTGGATAAATGACTATTTGGGAGAGCATCCCAATTATGAGGTGAAGGCGGGGTTTGACTTTCCCGAAAACCTGGAGGATTATGCCCTGATCATCCATTGCGGAGCCTGCATGCTGAATCAGGCGGAGATGGGGCGCCGCATCATGGAAGCCCACCGCCGCAACGTGCCCATCACCAATTATGGGCTGGCAATCACCAAGGTGCAAGGTGTGTTTGAGCGCTGTGTGAAGGTATTTGGGGTGTAAAGAGGGGGGCTAAAACTCAAATCCCAGGGTGATTCCCTTGCCAGAGGTGGTGGGGGCAAGGTAGGCTGTGGGAGTGGATTTGAGGGTGAGCCGGGCTGCCAGCCAGCCAATGACGGCGCCGGCAAAGACGTCACTGCTCCAATGTTTATCCTCATAAATGCGGGAAAGCGAGGTGAGGGTGGCGATGGAATATACGAGGGGTGGCAACCATTTTTGATGGGGATATTGGTGGCTGAGGATGGGGGCGATGCTCCAGACCACTGTGGCATGACCGGAAGGGAAGGAATCCCGGCTCCATTTGAAACCGCTGCCCTTGTGAAATTGATTACCCATGCCGTCCTCTGGTCTGGGCTTTTGGGAGAGGAATTGCAGGGTGCCCGTGGCGGCTGCTGCCAGAAAGAGGCTTTTGAAGCTGAGGAGGCCGGTATCCATGGTGTGAGGATCTTGCCAGAGATAGCCTCCCAATGCCGTGAGGGCGGTGGCGGGGAGCATGATCAACACCTCTCCAGGCTGGCGGAATACATCTGCCGCCCCATCCATCCACGTGTTTTGCTGATCCAAGGCCCAATCTCTAATCTCTTGTTCCGTAAAATAAAGGGCTGTGGAGATTGCCAGCACGGCACCTGCTTTTAACCAATCCTGGGCTTCCCAGGTTAAAGGATCTTTGACGGCGGTAACCACGGATTGGGGATAGGAGACAAGGTATGCCCGGGCGCTGAAGGGCTGAGAGGCAAAGAGCGCTGTAAACAAGAGATACATGAGGAGCAAGGCAAGGATGTGCCTGCCTTTGCAAAAATGGGTAGCCGGGGGGCGGTAACTGATATTCATGAATCTAACGCTCAGAAATATAATGCCCCGATATCCGGAGAAAGCAAGGTTTATTAGGATTGCGAATGGGGTGAGGGGTCAAAAAGGTTGACAGCAGATTGCAGGTGGATAAACTGGGTAATCAGAGGTCTTGCCCCAAAGATATGAGGCGAGGATGAAATGATGAAAAGATATGTAAGATATTGTGTTGGAAGACCATCTGCCAGGTCTTTGTTTGATGCCGCCACGCTTGCACTGTGGAAAAGCTATCGAAGAGGAGATGTGTGATGAAAAAGACGCTACTATTGGTTTTAATCTTGATACC
>JAAYQD010000256.1 GCA_012519465.1 Candidatus Cloacimonadota bacterium | reverse complement strand
CGTTGATATCGGAGGCGATTTCATCAGCATACGGTGCCATAAAGGCACGCGCCACCTTTTGGGCAGGGGCTTCAAATCCAGATGGACTGGGTGCAGAGACGAGGTCGCGAAAGAATTTGAGGTGTTTATCTTCCATCAGGTATTCCCTCAACAATCGTTTGCTTCTTCATCAGCAAAGGGATTGAGTGATTGCTTTGCAGCTGGCTTATCATGGGGAACTATGCACAAAAAGCGCAGTAATTCATCTCCAGTATTGTGAAAAGAATGTCTCATATTGGGATCCACATACATCGCATCGTCTGGACCAAACACAAATTCACCGCGGTCGGTCACAATCTTGCCTTGTCCGGAAAGCACATACATCTCATGCTCCCATTCGTGAACGTGGTGCGGGGTGTGACCTCCGGGTTCCACTTCAAACAAACGCAGGGCAAAATTGGGGGCGCCGTCTTTTTGCCCCACTAACCAACGGATTTTGGCGCCAACTGCGCCTTCAGCATCGACGAGCTCCAAAGGCACGTCTATTGAATTGATGACTTTCATCTATTCCTCCAGTGTTTTTATCATTTCTATTATTAAAATAAGCAAAAGCTAAGTTTTTGCCATCAATATCTTGGGTAGGCGGTTATCATGATATCCTTACCGCTGTATTGACAGTCTGTTATCTCCAAATCCAAGGCATCTTTTATGTTGTTTAGCTGCAATGCTTTCAGGGCTGCCATGCCCCCTCCCAGCAGCTTGGGCGCCAGGAAGAAGATGAATTTATCCACTAAGTTCTCGGCAATGAAAGATGCTGCCAAGCCTCCGGCAGATTCGATCAGAACACTATAAAACCCTCTTTGATGCAGCTCTTGCAACACTTCATCCAGAACCAGCCTTCCCTGTTGTGAGGATATGGGAAGCAGTTCCACGCCCAGTTCTTTCAGCTCTGCAGCCTTCTGTCTTTGCATGGCATCCAGCCTCTTTTTATGAAAGATAATAATGGGCGCTTCAGCAATGGATTGGATCAAGGCACTGTTTGGATCGATTGATAGCTCTGTATCCAATACAGCTCGCAGGGGCTGGCGTTTAGGCTGGGGCAGACGCACGGTGAACAGGGGGTCATCCGCCATTACTGTGGCGAATCCTGCCATTACCACATCCACTGTTTCCCGCAGGTGATGCACGGCTTTTCTGGATTTTTCACCAGATATCCAGCGGGAAGAGCCATCCATAGCTGCATATTTACCATCCAGGCTGAGGGCGCTTTTTAGGATGACAAAGGGTCGCTGGAGCTGGATACGACATAGATGATATTCCAGCTGCCTCTTGATCTCATCCTCCATATAGCCCCAGTTTACAGTGATGCCGGCATCGAGCATGCCTTGAATACCGGAAATGGTGCCAGGCGCCAAGCCTTCAGCATTCACTTGTGGATTGGGATCGGGGATGCCAAACCAAAGCCCGGCTATCCCTGCCTTGATGATGGCATCGGTGCAGGGGGGTGTCTTCCCCCAGTGGGAACAGGGCTGAAGAGTAACAAACATATCCGCTCCCTGGGCAAGGGAACCGGCTTTCTTGAGGGCAACCACCTCGGCGTGGTCTTTGCCATAAGCCTGGGTATGCCCAGTGGCTATCACACTGCCATCTTTTACTATTACAGCACCCACAAAGGGATTGGGAGAGCACATTCCGCGGGCTTTTTCAGCTTCATGTATGGCGAGCCGGATGTATTTCAGTATTTGCTTTGGAGTATACTTATCACTCATGGATAGCGATCCAGATTCTTCTTTGCCAGCATATGGTTGGGCTCCATTTGGAGTATCTTTTGCCAGGTGGCTTTTGCCTCATCAATTCGCCCCAAACCAGCCAAGGCAGCCCCCAGATTGTTGAGGATATTAGAGTCATCCGGATGTTTCAGAGCCAAGTGCTCAAAAGCGTGGAGAGCTTCTTCAGAGTTGTTTTCGCTCAGGTATAGGGCGCCTAACGTGAAGGCGGGAGCATAAAAGTCGTTATCCAGAGCCATTGCATTGAAATACTCCACCCGCGCCTTATCCATCTGCTTTACCAATTGCCAATAGAGAGCCAGGTAGTAGCGGAGGTCTGCACTATCAGGATACAGAGGCAACCTGGGCTCCAAAACTTGCCAAGCCTCTTCATCTTTGCCAGCCCCCAATGCTTCTGCAAGGGACTTGTGGACATCATTTTGTGCATAAAACAAGGAGGGATTACCCGCCAATTGCTGTCTCAACAGCCAGCGCCCTTTGATATTGCTAAAGATCATTGTCCAATCGTATCTATGATTGACCTCCAAATATACCAAAGCCGTGATACCATCATCGGCAATGCCTGCATGGATTATCTCGTAATGCTTGATGCGATTGAGAGCGGGAATCGCAGAAATGATTTCCTGATAACGAATTGCCAAGTCATTATCATCATCTTGGTTGATAGTCATATCTCTAAGTGCTTGCCAATCATGTATCATAACGGATTCCAAATAGCTCTTGGCAATGTATTCAGGATTGTCTGTATCTGAATCCTTCTGATGTGGCAAACCCAGCTTCTGCAGGAGGTAATTCATGGGGAATGATGCCGGATAGCGGAATGATCCCAGCCAGTCCATCAGCTTGGAGGGCTCGTCTTTTGCCATGGCGGCGGGAGAGTTATCATCCAAAGCTGCCAAGGGGTGATGAATCCAAAAGTCCATATATAGCTTGATTGCGTGGACAAACTCTGTGGTTGATTCAGACTTAAATGCAGGGAAAGGGCTTTTACCTTCCTTATCCCGGGTGCCAGCATAGGAACAGCTGGAGGGGCATTTCAGATCAACCCGCATTTCGTTACAGCAATGCCAGCCAATGGTTTTATTGCGTCTGGGGCATTCTCTATTGCCTCTTTCGCTATGACAGATGCGACAGCGGTTGCTTTTGGGAAATAGCCTTAGCATGAAGGCTCCAGCATGGGCGGAAGTTTGCGCTTGAAGGCAGATGAATTCAGCATTCTTTTCACGCTCTCATACTCCTCACGAGTGTAGGGGAGACCCTCCTGATAGGAATCAACCACACCTTCACAGATATCATAAAGCACCCTGTCTATGATGGGATATCCCAATCCGATCTCATCCTCATCAGTCTGTCCCTCCCACAAATCCGCACTGGGCACCTTATCGATAATACTCTGAGACACTCCCAGATGTTCAGCCAATCTCTGCACTTCCGTCTTGTATAGATGCCCGATGGGCTCTATCGCACAGGCAGCATCACCAAACTGAGTAAAATACCCAATCAAAAGCTCGCTGCGATTGCCTGTACCCAACACCAGTGCCTGACACGCCGCTGCTTGATCAAACAGTACACACATCCTCATCCTCGCCAGCCAGTTGCCTATGCGCAGGGCATTGGCATCCGGGGCATGGGCATCGAAATATGGCTGGGTGAAAGCATCTATATGGATCACCTTGTGCTTGATGTGGATAGCCGCCACCAGCTCCTCTGCATCTGCCAGGGATTGTGGTGCGCTTTGGATATAGGGCATGGTGATGCCCAGGACATTATTGGGTCCCAGAGCAAGCGCTGCCAAAGCTGCAGATACGGAGGAATCCAACCCCCCGGAGAGACCGATCACCGCCTTGCCAAAGCCGGCGCCCTTATAGTATTGCCGGATAAAATCCACAATACGGTTGGTTTCTTTATCTATCGCTATGTATCTCATAATACCGCCTTTATTGATGGTGTATAGATTGCAAATCTTCAATCCAGATTTTTCGCAAGTGCTTTTGCCGTCAAGAGGAATATCCACAATAGCCACGCAAACATCTGAATCTCATTTGTCTATATTATCAAATCAGATATCTTATCTAATGAGTATGCCTCGCTACAAAATTCACCGGAGACAAACCAAATGAAAGACAAGTTAAACGAAATATTCGCCCAGATCAGAGATAAGAACGAATGCACATTGGGTGTGCGCGCCACAAAAGACACAGATGCTCATCGCAAGAAAGATGAAGTGGAAGACACTATGCGCACCCGCTTTGCAGTGGATAGAGACCGCATCCTATACAGCGGTGCTTATCGCCGTTATCACGGTAAAACCCAAGTGTTTTCCTTCACCAATCTCATTGATGAAGAGATGACAAACCGCAACCTGCATATAGCGTATGTATCCCAGATTTCGCGCACTATTGGCAAGTATCTGGGGCTGAATACCGAATTGATAGAAGCCATTGCCTTGGGGCATGATTTGGGGCACGCTCCCTTTGGACATGATGGAGAAAAGGCGCTCTCTGCCAGCTGTGAGGCCAATGGCATCGGCCAATTTCACCACAATATAGAATCCCTGCACATCGTGGATCATATCTCCAGCAAAGGGGAGGGCTTAAACCTCACTTTCCCTGTTCGTGACGGCATCATCTCCCATGATGGAGAAGTCCATAATACGATACTGATACCAGAAAAGGATAAGACAGAGGAGCGCATTCAGGATTATATAACACACAAGAAGGCGGGAGGGCAGTTTGATTGGATGCCCAGCACCTTGGAAGGGTGCGTGGTGCGCATTACCGATACCATTGCATATATTGGTCAGGATATAGAGGATGCCATCCGCTTTAATATCCTCAAACGTGAAGAATTACCCAAGGACGTTACCCAATTTTTGGGCAATACAAACAGCCAAATCATAGAGACCCTCATCAAGAGTGTGATAGTAAACAGTTATGGCCAGGATTGGATTGCCTTTGATGAGGAAAGCTCCCATTACCTCTTGGAGCTCAAGAAATTCAACTATCGCCGCATCTATACTGATGAAAACGTAAAAAGGGCAAACAAGATCATCCACCGCACGATGGGCATGCTCTTTGACATCTACTTGGATGATATCCACAAGGGCAGAAAAGAATCCAAAATATTCAAGCACTTTTTGGATCACAAAGTGGAGGCATATCGGGATGGATTCAAACCCGCAGAGCAGGTGAGGGATTTCATTGCCACCATGACGGATCGCTATTATAATGAGGAAATAAAAGATCACTTCCTGCCCTGGAAATGGTAGGGTGGACGCTCCAGCCCTGTGCCGCCTTTTCTCTTGACAGAAAGGCGTTGCCCAAAACAGTAGTAAAAAACTATAAACAATATATGGAGGTATAATGTCCACCCGTATTATCATTGCAGTGGCAATAGCGCTTTTGCTATTCTCTTGCTCCACCAATAAGCTTCAAATAGACATTGATGATGTAGCTGAATTTAAAGGCACCATCACCAAAGTGGCTATCCTGCCCCTCAAAGCCAACGACAGCCAGTGTCGAAACGTGATTAAAATAATGTCTGTCCGTGATTTTGATTTGGCTTTTCAGACCCACCCTCAATACAGATTGCAGAATATGAGTGATACTGCCAGACTGTTTAAGGATGCAGGTTACAACGAATTTGATGAACTTGAAAAAGACGATATGCAAAAACTTACCAAGGTGTTAGATACAGACGTCCTGATATTTGGTAACGTCACCACACGCGGTTCATCCTTCAGCATCAGCACTCGTTTTTACAGCAGCCGTTCAGACGAGCTGAAGCAATTCTCCTTTTCTGTGACAAACGATAAGAACCAGCGTCTTAATGCTTTGGTACAAGATTTTTTGCCAGAGG
>JAAYQD010000255.1 GCA_012519465.1 Candidatus Cloacimonadota bacterium | reverse complement strand
TGATGGCACTAATCTGAATCTTGCTGATTTCTTCCTTGATATTCAAGAGCTCTCCCTCGCCTAATTTGAGGGCAATAACCAAATCCAGATGCAGAGTGCCTTCATTAAGGTTTGCCTTTGTAAAGTATGGCAGCAAATCTGGCAGTTCAAAGGGGGAAGGCGGTGGTTTCTTCTCTTCCGAGGGCTTGATCCGTAGCCACACTGTGGGAGAATTGATCTCTACATCCCTTAGCAAATGCCGTATCTTAAAACCAGAGAAGATAAACCTCAAGAGATCATAATTGACGCGCAGATTGGGCACCTCCAACACAATGCTGCTATCCGCTTTGGCAAACGATATGCCCTCTGCATATACCTGCCTGTCTCCGATGTTATAGCTGGCAATCTTCAGCCTTCCATCCAATGCTTTGCCCACCACCTCTTCCAGATATGCCTTCAAGCTCTCCTTGCCGCCCAAAGCATGCCAGGCAATGAAAAAGGCGGCATTGATCACCAGCAGGATCAATACAATTATCAGAAAGAGGCGGGAGCGTTTCATGGCTTAAAGCAGGTGGAGCTTCCCATCCGAAAGTTCATAGGTTTTATCTGCCATGGCGGCTTGATCACGATCATGAGTGACTATCACAAAGGTTTGCCCCAGCTCCTCATTCAGCATTTTCATCAGCTTCCACACCTCCAGGCTGTTGGCGGGATCAAGGTTGCCTGTGGCCTCGTCTGCCAACACAATGGCTGGTTTTGTGATCAGGGCACGCGCCAATGCCACTCTTTGCTGCTCGCCTCCGCTCAGCTGGTTTGGATAGTGGTTCAGCCTCTCATCCAGCTTGAGGCGCTCTAACATGCTGTGGGCTTCCTTGATGGCATCCTTGAATTTCTGACCGCTAATCAAGAGCGGTAATGCCACGTTTTCAGCTGCCGTAAGGTCCTCCACCAGATAATGAAACTGAAACACGAAGCCAATATCACGATTGCGGATGGACGCTGCGGAAGAGCTCTTGGCGCTCACGGATGCACCCTTGATGTGCAGCTCTCCCCTATCGGGATCATCCAAAAGCCCCAATATATGCAGCAGCGTGCTTTTCCCACAGCCGGATTGACCGGTAATGCTGATCATTTGCCCGGCTTCCACTTCCAGGGTGGCGCCCCGCAGCACCTCTATCGTCTGTGTGCTATCCTTGAAACTCTTGTCAATGCCGGTGGCAGAAAGTATGTTCAAAGCCCATCCTCCTTATTGATTTCTTAACAGGTCTATGATTTGCAGCTTGTTGATGCGCCGTGAGGGTATCCACACGCAGATTGCAGTGAGGGCAGCCGCCACAAGAAACACCACTAACAAATTGAAGCCGGAGATGTAATGCTCCAGTTTATCTATAAAATACACCTCTCCCTTGAGGTGATAAAAGCCCTGTTTTACCACAAACCAGGATAACAGAGCCCCAAATGCCTGACCGATGATGATGGCGGCAAGGCACACAAAGTAGATCTGATAATTGATTACCTTGCGGATGGTGGCGTTGGATGCGCCCAAGGTCTTCAGCACGGCAATCTCGTTTTGTTTGTCATAAATCATCGTGATCACAGCGCTGATTACGTTGATGCCGGCTATCAGCACCAGGAAACAAAAGACAATGAAGATCAGCCATTTCTGCATGGTGATGGTTTGCAAGAGACTTGTGCTCACCGTGGGATACACCGTCAATTCTGGTCCCAACAACAGCGAATACTGATACGCCAATTTGGATACATCCTCGATGCTGTTGCTTTTTAGCCTTACCTCCACGGAGCTATACAGATCGTTTGTAAACAGGATGTTGCGGGCATCTGTGAGGGTGCCGATAATGAGCCCGCGATCGTATTCATAAAATCCAGAGCGGTATATGCCCACCACCTGCAAAAAGTGTTCTCCGGAATAGATGCCCATGGGAGTGATGCGGTTTAGCTGGGGATAAAGC
>JAAYQD010000254.1 GCA_012519465.1 Candidatus Cloacimonadota bacterium | reverse complement strand
ATGAGTCTCGGTAATTATCCGTTGATCTTATTTTTAATTAAGATGACCAAGATATGTTTTTTCAATGAGATATAGATTCCTTTTTGAGTCTCACCAGAGACGCCAGTTCAGACCAACTAACGCCATAAGAATAGGATACGAGTCTTGGAGAGGCAATATTTTATGCCTTGGGCAGGCTATGAACATGAAGATGGGCATCAGAATAAATTTACTTTTAGGGCGCAGCAATATATGTCATCTATGAATTATTACTACTATTTTGTATCGGCATACCGTTCTGTCGGTTAAGCAATCCTCATTGAATAGCATTCTCATTTTTCCCCCGCGTTTCCCTATGTATTATAGAGGGAGGTATCTGGCGAATGAAAAAATGGCGGGAAATGCCAGGAATCTGCTTTTACTTGACAGAATATGCATCTTGTAATCAATAGGGCGGATATAGCTTATGCGTAGATTTATCTTTATTCTTCTGATGATGGCGGCACTGTGTGGCAGCTTGCCGGCAGTGCGGCGTGAGCCGATTGTGCTCAAGGTTTTTGAACTGCCGGATCCGCGTGCCACAGACGCCAATTCCAAGGCTAATGCCGCGGTGGTGCAGGCATTTAGGCAAAGGTTTCCCCATATCGAGCTGCGGGCATTTTCCGGTATCCGCATCGAAAATATGGATCTGGATGCAGGTCCCTTGATGGCCATAGCCGGCGGAGTGGCGCCTGATATCCTTTATGTAAACTTTAGACAGAGTGATACTTATATCCAAAACAACTTCCTCTACCCCTTGGATGAATTCATTGCCCGCGAGAAGCCGGAATTGATGGATTTGCGGGTGGAAAAGCCAGTGTGGCAGGTGATCAAGCGCAGTTTGAAGGGGGAGAAAGAAGAACGCATCTGGATGTTGCCCTATGAGACCCTGGTGCGTGTACTGATGTATCGCAAGGATGTATTCAAGCGAGCGGGACTGGATCCCAACAAGGCTCCCCAGGATTGGGAGGAATTCCTGCAATATGCGGCAAGGCTCAGCGATCCTGCTTCCAACAGCTATGGTACCGTGTTGGCGTCTGGTCCGCAGGCGGCTTATGACTGGCTGCCGCTGTTGTGGGCTGCCGGCGGGGATGCCGTGGTGTGGGACGCAGAGAGGAAGGTGTGGCTTGCCAGCTTTGCCAGTGAGGCGGGAGTGCAGGCGATTGAATACTATCTGGCACTTTTGAACACGCCCTGGACGGATGCCAATGGACGCCCCCAGGACGGCTATGCCATGCGGGAGGGGGATTGGGGCTACCTGTGGTCGGAAGGCAAGATTGCCATGCGCAACGATTATCTTTCCCAGCAGAATATGGGCGGGCGATATGATCCCAATCTCTATGGCTTTGCGCCCAGTCCCACAGGACCCTCCGGCAAGGGCGGCAGCGAGATCAATTGCCGCATGATGGGCATCTTTAGCGGTGCGGGCATCAGCAATAACGCCGGGCTGGGGGATAGAGACCCCGCTTTGGTGAGGGAAGCCGCCTGGGAATATATCAAGTTTTATGACAGTGAGGAAGCCCGGCAGATACGCCTCAAGGTGATGGTGGAAAGCGGCTATGGCAAATTGCAGAATCCCGTGTTCCTAAAGCGTTATGGCTATGAGGAATACCTGCGCTATGCGCCTGAGGGCTGGCTGCAGACCTTTGAGACCGCCATGCGCGAGGGCAAGCCGGAGCCTTATGGCGATAACTGTCAGAAAGTATATGAATTTATGACCTATCCGCTTGATGAATTGATCAAGCTGGATAGGCAGGGCAAATTAGGCAAAGACCCCGCAGTGCGCGCCAAAGCCATCATGAAGGTGCTGCAAGCCGCGCAAGACCGCACCAATCAGGAGATGATTGGCGTGCTGCCGGATAACATCAGGCTAAAACGGGAGAGGCTGGCAGCCGTGATCGCCGCTCTCATCCTCTTTGCCTTCATCCTCACCCTGTGGCGGGTGTGGAAGATACTCTCGCCCCAAACCAAGCCCTCATCCACAGGCGGCAAGAAGCGCCTCTTTTGGATAAGCCTGCTTTTGGCGCCTGCCGTGATCAGCATCGTGATGTGGAAATACATCCCGCTGATATCCGGTTCCGTGATGGCGGCTCAGGATTATAAGCTGGTGGGAGCCAGCCCCTGGGTGGGCTTTGGCAACTTAGCGGAAGTGCTGTTTGATCCCAGCTGGTGGGCATCCGTGGGCAAAACCCTATACTATATGGCGCTCTCCCTGGGCCTGGGCTTTTTCCCGCCCATCATCCTCGCCATCATGCTGCAGGAGGTTTCCCACGCCAAGCTCATCTATCGGGTGATCTTTTATCTGCCTGCGGTGATTAGCGGCGTGATCGTAATTTACTTGTGGAAGCTGCTTTATGCTCCCGGAGATGCAGGAGCTTTGAACCAACTGCTCACCGCCGTGGGCTTGCCCAAGAGCCAATGGATACGCGATGAAAGCCTCGCCATGCTGTGTGTGGTATTGCCCGGAATCTGGGCAGGGATGGGGCCCGGCTCCCTCATCTATCTGGCAGCTTTGAAAAACATCCCCAACGAGCTGTATGAGGCGGCGGATATAGACGGTGCCGGATTTGGGGAAAAGCTGCGCCACATCGTTTTCCCCAGCCTAAGGGCACTTATCATCATCCAGCTGATAGCCGCCTTCATCGTGGCTGCCCAATCCAGCGATTTCATCCTGGTGATGACCTTTGGCGGACCGAACGAGGCTACGCGCGTGGCAGATCTTCTCATCTTTGAAAAAGCCTATCTCTATCTGAAATTCGGCTTGGCAACCACCATGGCGTGGATGCTGAGTCTGCTGTTGATGGGCTTTACCGTGCTGCAGATCAAGCACATCTCACGCATGGAATTCAGGGCCGTGGGCAGGGAGGATTTGTGAGCATAATCGGCAAAGTGGCGCGCCGCGATCCCAAGACCCGCATCCTCAATCTCAGCATGCACCTGCTCTTGATTTTGGGCTCACTCACCATGCTTTATCCTTTTGCCCTGATGCTGTCTTCCTCCATCAAAAGTGGAGTGGATGGCACCCGCATGGAGCTGATCCCGCCCTATCTCTTTCAAGATGAACCCCTCTATCAAAAGTATCTGGAAAGCAGGTATAACGAGGAAAGCAGCCGCCTGATGGACAACTATCCCGGGAGCTGGATTTCCTTTTCTGAGGTGACACTTCCGGCACAGCCCAATCCGGCTGTCTATCAGGATTGGGTGGAATTCATCAAAACGGCGGATTATGGCGTGTATCACTATTATGTGGCAGAACACTACGGCAGAGGCGTCTATCCCCTGGCACAGCGGCAATACCGCAAGATGCTGAGAGATGAGAATTCCAACTCTCTGGTGGAATTTAACAAGCGCTATGGCACGGGAGCGGTGAGCTGGGAAGAAATAGTGGTGGAAGAAAAGGAGATTATGCGCCGGCTGTTTGCCAGCTCCCAGGAAGGCTATCTGGGGCGCTTCAGAGAGTTCAAGCAGGCGGTTCCTTTGTATCAAAAGCTGTTTGTAAATCCAGATGGCGCCTTTGTGAATAGTGAAATCATCCCCGCTTATGGTGGGGATTTGGATAAATACAACGCGGAACACGGCAGCAATTATACCTCCTGGAACCAATTGCAGCTGCCAGAGAGCTGTCCGCCCCAGGGGCATCACCTGCGGGAACCCTGGCTGCGCTATGCCCGGGAAATCATCAATATCAACCACCTCAGCATTGATGCCAGCGCGATGCCGGCATTCCAGGCCAGCCTGAGGGATAAATACGACAATATCACGCTGCTCAATCAGACGTGGAACGCTACCTACAGCTCTTTTGCCGATATCACCATTCCAGACCGAGTGCCAGACGGAGGTGTGGTACAGGAGGATCTCAGCTTCTTTGTGCAAAACCAGGCACAGCCGGAGCATATCAGGATCAGCAGCCTGGCATGGGATTGGCGCCACTGGCTGGAGGATAAGTACCACAGCCTCTCCCAGCTGGAGGATGCATGGCAGATCAAGCTCTTAGATTGGCAGGAGATCGCCTTCCCCACAGTGGAACAGGATTATTATAGCTTCAAGGAGCGCAAAAGCGCCATCCGCTGGGAATTCATCAGCCGCAACTATAAGATGGCGTTGGATCAGATGCTAAGTGATGCGCGCTCCCTGCGCAATACCGGCATCTACGTATTGCTTTCCATCCTGATGGCAATCACGGTGAATCCCCTGGCCGCCTATGCGCTCAGCCGCTTCAAACCGCGTTTTAGCTATCAATTTATCATGCTGTTCATGCTCACCATGGCGTTTCCAGCGATGGTGATGGGCATTCCCAATTTCCTGATGCTGAAGAAACTGAACCTGCTCAATACCTTCTGGGCGCTGGTGCTGCCAGCCGCGGCAGATGGTTATTTCATCTTTCTGTTGAAGGGCTTTTTTGATAGCCTCCCGCGGGAGATATACGAGAGCGCCTCCCTGGATGGAGCGGGAGAATTTCGCCTCTTCTGGCAATTCACCCTCTGGCTCTCCAAACCCATCCTGGCTGTGATTGCCCTGGGTGCATTCAACGCCGCCTACCGCAATTTCCTCTTTGCCTTCATCGTGTGTCAGGATCAATCCATGTGGACGCTCATGGTGCATATTTACAACCTGATGCAACGCGCCAGCGTGAGCGTGGGATATGCCGCTTTGGTGATAGCTGCCATTCCCACTCTGGCGGTATTCGTATTCTTCCAAAACATTATCATTAAAGGAATTGTGGTTCCCATGGAGAAGTAGCCAGGGGCTTCTGGAACGGATATTGCATCATACTCATAACCATATCAAAAACAAAACAAATGTGAGACACGTAAATACATTATGATTAACAAGTTATATAACGCGCTACCGGCAATGACCCTGCTGAGGCGCATCCGCTTTAGCGTATTGGTGATAGTCTTTTTTATCATGAGCTCTGTTGCCACGGCCTTTGCCAACCCAACCATCATCGAAGTGGATGATGAAGTGGAAAACCTGATCAGGGTTCTGATCCGGGAACGTCATCCATTTCTCATCAAAGAAAACCTCGTGGATAAAGTAATAGAAAACGGGCGCCAATATCTGGGACGCCCCTATAAATTCCGCAATCCCAAAGGCGATATCATGGATTGCAGCGGCTTTGTGGGCTATATCTACTCTTTGGAAGGCGTCAAGCTGCCCCGCACCTCCCGCCAAATGTCATCCTTCACCAGCCGCATCTCCATCAATGATGTACAAAAGGGCGATCTGCTCTTTTTTACCGGGAGATCGGCTTCATCCAAAACCGTGGGACACGTGACCATGGTGATAGACACCACAGGCGGTCAGATTAAGATGATGCATAGCTCCAGCCGCGGGATAGTGATAGACAGCTATCCCAATAGTTACTACGGCAAACGCTTCCTGCATGCAGGGCGTATTCCGGAGTTGGAGAATTTGCTGAGCTGGAATTAGAATCCAGTTTACAGTTTACAAGTTATGGAAAGCGGCTGATGCCGCTTTCTCTATTTGTACCCCGCATCTCTCAACTGCTCGCTGCCTGAGCACCCAACGCTTGCGCTGCAAGCTCCCTCTCCTTCTCTCCTTTCCTCAAGAGACCACGCAATCCAAAGTAGAAACTGGTACCGGTAATCGCCGCTGAAACGATATCGGCAAAGGGAGCCGCATAGAGAATGCCATTCAGCCCCCAGATGCGTGAAAACACCAGGATGGCAGGGATCAAAAGCAACACCTGCCGCGTGAGCGTGAGTGTCATTGCTATTGCGGGACGCCCGATGGCTTGGAAGAAATTTGCCCCCAAGATCTGCATGCCCACCAAAGGCAAGCCCCAAAACCAAGTATAAACGGCAAAAGTGCCAAAACTCATCAATCCCTGTTCCCTATCGGGGTTAAAAAGCGTGACTATCTGTGAGGAAAAGAGCCGCGTAATCAGCCATCCTACCACCACAATGATCGTGGCGGCAGTCATCGCCTGAAACTCCGTGGATTTGATCCGCTGATACTTTTTGGCACCAAAATTGAAACTCACTATGGGCTGCACACCTTGGTTCAAACCGGTAATGGGCATCAACAGAATGGTTTGCACGCTATTCACTATCCCCATGGCAGCCACAGCCAAATCTCCCCCATTGTATGCTATCCCCGCCACTCCGATGCTCAATTCCTGACCATGGAATGCCAGCTTGGTATTGAGTATTAAATGCAGCAGGCTATTCACGCTTTGCAGCATGAAGCTGGGCGTTCCATAGCTGGCGATGCGCCTTACGTGCGCCCATTTGGGCATCATATAGCGCAGTTGGATGCGGTGAGGATTGTCTTTCTTGATAAAGTTTGCCAGTATCCATGTCATCGATACCGCCTGTGAAATGATGGTAGCCAGCGCCGCACCTGCCATCCCCATCTTGAAGATGAAGATGAAGACATAATCCAACACTATATTGGTGCCTGCCCCCATAAACATCGTGATCATCGCCAGATTGGGCTTGCCATTGGCGCGCATCAGATGGTTCAGTCCCAGGCTGGTCATCTGGAACACGGAACCATAAAAGATGATCCCCATATATGCCATTGAGTATGGCAATGCCTGCTCACTGGCACCAAACATCCTGAGTATCGGCGCATGAAAGGAGATGCCCAGAACTGTGAACAACAATCCGCTCAGCAGTAACATCGTGAAGGTATTGCCCAAGATTTCATCAGCCTCTTTGGGCTTGTTTTGTCCACATTTGATGGAGAACAAGGTGGCTCCGCCGATGCCAAACAAGAGCGCCACCGCCAATTGTAAAATCATGATGGGGAAGCCGATGGTGATACCCGTCAAACCCAGCTCGCCTATATCCGGCGCATTGCTGATGAAGATGCGATCCACCACGTTATACAGCGCACTCACCACCATCCCGATGATGGCAGGGATGGAAAACTTGCGTAACAGCGTGGAGGTTTTCTCTATACCCAGAGGATTATTCAGTTCGTTCATGCGTCCTCCCCGTGCCTGCGCGCTTCCCAGTCTTCAACCCGATTCACCATCTTATCCAAAACGGTATGCATCGTGTCAACCTCTGCCTTATCAATGCCTTGGGTCAAGATCTCCGTCCATTCACGAAGCCTCTTCATAATCTCATCTTTTTGCTTGAGGGCATATTCCGTGATATAAATCTGGTTTGCCCGCTTATCAGAGGGGTTTTTGTCTTTGCGCACGTAACCCTTTAATGCCAAGGACTTCACCGCCTTGGCAGTGGCCGCCTTATCTATTGACAGATAAGATGATAGATACTCTTGAGAAACACCATCACGCGCAAAGAGACGTGCGATGAAGGGCAATTCCGCCGCCGTGATATTCAGCGGCTTTAAGGCTATATCCAGATACACCTGATTCTTCCTGTAAAGGATTGAAACAAGGCGTCCTATACTCTTTTTCATTACTTATTTCCATCACAAATTAGTTGTTAAGGCAACCAAGCTTTCCTCATTCGTTGTCTTGTCAACTATTATTTTCCATCCCCCTCCCCACCTCTTGCCTATGAGCCACCCTTGTACCACCCTTGTCTCACCCTTGCCGAGACAAAGGAGAGACAAGGGTGGTTAATGAGGAAGATAACAGGTTTGGCAGGGCAAAAAGCAGCAAAATTATAGTTCCTTATTGACAAGGCAGCCCCGCCCATTAGGGTGGTATTCATGGATATGAACTTGGATAAGGATACGTATTCCCTGGATCTCAAACAGCTCACCCGCGAAGCATTGCAAGCGATGGTGGAGGGGGAGTATTCCGCCCACAAAGAGGATCCTGTCTATTATATCCGTCAAACCTGGGAGGGCGAAACCCCGGAAGGGCTGCCCCTGTACCCCAAAGTATTGCCAGAGGTGATCTTGACCTGGGCAAAACTGAATACAGACACCTCTTGGCAGCCGGAAGACTTCTTGGTGTTGGATCTGGAAACCACCGGGCTGGGGCGTGGCAATACCCTCGCTTTCCTGATTGGATTGGGCTATTGGGAAGATGGCAAATACACGGTGGAGCAGATCT
>JAAYQD010000253.1 GCA_012519465.1 Candidatus Cloacimonadota bacterium | reverse complement strand
TAATAAGCCCCAAAAGCAGACCCAAGAGGCGGTTTACTCCGCTCAGCCTGAGTCCCTTGAGGATGCGGTGAAAGATTGCTATCACCACGCGCACCAATACAGCCAATAACACCAGGATCAGAATTACACTGATGATGGTGGAAAGTGAAGCGGATAAGCTGAACTTATTCTGTAAGCTATTGGCCACCAATGGATAGAAATGACCTATTAAAAAGAATCCCACGATTACGGCAGCCAGATTTATGATAGTGGCCACCAAACCCTTGCGCCAGCCCATAAACATGGCTATCAGCAATCCCAATAGAATTATCCAATCAATTACTCCCATCTGTGAGCTCCCAGTTTACAAAAAATGAGTGAGGTAAAAAGTAAAAAACGGCATACAGGGAAGGGCTCCCTGTATGCTTGGTGTGTCAAATCTACGACTGATACGGCGACATCGCCATGCTCTATCTGGAATAACGCTGCATGCGGCGCTGTATCTTCAAGAGCTTACGGCGTGCGGCATTAGCCTCGCGTTTCTTTTTCACGCTGGGCTTTTCGTAAGCTTGGTTCTTCTTTATTTCTGAAAGAATTGCTGCTTTTTCGCACTTCTTTTTGAATCGTTTCAAGAGATAATCGAAGGACTCGTTTTCTTTAGCTACGACTGTCGGCAAACAAATCACCACCTTTTTTTTGTATTTGGATGAGTCATAATATTGAAACCCACAAAGCTGTCAAGCACAAAGTGTTAAACACCCATATATCAGGCATGGAGACTTAAAACACGCTTTCCCGGGAGCGGCGCAAGGCGCCTTTCTTGCCCTTACCATAACGCGGGATGATATGCATGTGAAAGTGCATCACGCTTTGCCCGGCCGCCTTCCCGCAATTCATTGCCAGATTGTATCCGGCGGGGGCATACTCCTCATCCAGCAAGGCTTTTACCTGCATGGCAAGCTGGTGCAAGAGGGTCTGCTCCTCATGATCCAGTTCAAAATAGGTCTCCACATGCCGTTTGGATACAACGAGGCAGTGCCCACGTGCCACCGGAAATTTATCACGGATTGCCACAAAGGCATCGTTTTGAGCTATGATATGGGAAGCGTCCAGAGTGCAAAAAACACAGGGCATATTATGATCCTCCTATTAGATATAATAACTGGAAATGCCGGTTTGGCAAGCCTTTTCATGTATCAGGCAGGGGGCAAAGTCAGGAATAAATATGGGCAAACACCTCTGCGCGCTTGGCTTTGGAGATGCTGTGCAGGCTCCAGCCCAGCTCGCGATGACGGTTCAAGAGGGCAAAGAGGACCTGGCTGGCTTTTTGTTTTTGCAAGAGCTGCTGCCACTCGGCGGTGAATTCCTGCTTGTTCCAATACAGATTGAGGATTCTGGCGAGCGCCTCACAGGTGCGCAAGTCCTCAAATGTGAAGGTATCCGTTTGCAGGATTGTGTAGGGCGGGCTTTGGCTCCAGATCCATCCCCGTTTTTGGGCAATCTCCCGCATGGGTGTATCGGGCAGGATTTTGAGGATGCCCAATTGTATTTCGGCAGGGTGGCAGGGC
>JAAYQD010000252.1 GCA_012519465.1 Candidatus Cloacimonadota bacterium | reverse complement strand
TCCATCTGGGCATTACGCCCGCGTCCCTGCAAATCCAGCATCTCATCTTTATTTATCCAGCCTTCGCGAATGGGCAGGGTATCTGCCAAAAGCTTCTGGGAGAGCGGCCTTACGATGAGGTCGCCCACGCCGCTGGTCTTGGAAACCGAATTGAGTGCATCCCGGCGTTGGGACATGGGGCGCTGGCCCACCACTTCTCCGGAGATAATAAAGGATGCCCCCAGCTCCTGAAGCATATCCCCTGCCAGTTGGAACATCAGGGCATGACAATCAATGCAGGGGTTGTGGTTTTTGCCAAAGCCATAGCGGGGGGACTTGATCATCTGCAGATGCGCTTCGCTGATATCCCTTACCAGGAGGTTGATGCCATTCAGCTTTGCATATTCCAAAGCCTTGTGTGGGGGCAAATAAGGCGTGCTAAAGAATACAGGAAATATCTCATACCCCAGCCCTTGCATCATCTTGACCACGATGATGCTATCCAAGCCTCCGGAAAAGAGGGCGATTGCCGTGTGTGATCTAATTGTATTCATATCTTTGTTGTCTGAAAAGATAGAGGCGCGTTACCTTGGTTTGTTCTATCGGTAAGGCGCCTCATTATGGAGCTAAATGGGGGACTCGAACCCCCGACCTACTGATTACGAATCAGTTGCTCTACCAACTGAGCTAATTTAGCGTTAGTCACGAATGAGTTTGGAAGATAGCGGATTAGCAGGATCATCCCACCTCGCTCTTGGAGATCTGGGCATCGTATTGGATGTAAAGACGCTGTAATCCCGAAGAATAACGCATATCCAAAGAGGCATTATTAGCCAAGAATTGACGTACGGTTTGAGCATAAATAGCTGTGACGCCTATCAATATGGTAATGATAAGCATGACTAAATGATACATTTTAACTCCTTTGAACATACATTTATTTACAGTTTAACCAAGTGCTTGATTTCGTCAAGTCTTTTTGTGGAAAGAGCTGTTGAAAGGGCTGCTGGTAAGCATTGTAAGGATATTAAGGATTTATGTGGTCGATAATTATGCGGGTCAAAAGCAGCAGCATCGCCGTAACAAAGATTATGCGGATAAAGCGGTTACCCCTTTTGATGACGAGGCTGGAGCCTACCAGATTGCCTGCAATCCCAAAGACGGCACCGGGGATGGCGATGGCGTAGTAGATTTTGCCTGCCATGGCAAAGGTGATCACCGCAGCTATATTGGAAGCCAGGTTCACCACCTTGGTATTGGCGTTTGCCCTCACAAAGTCATATTTGAGCAGGACGGTAAAGATGGTGATGAGCAGGGTGCCTGTTCCCGGACCAAAGAAGCCATCATAAAAGCCGATACTTATGCCGGCAAGAGCGGCAAGCATGAATTTATAGCCCTGTTTGAGGGTTGCTGATTTATCCTCTTGACCGATATCCTTTTTGACGAGGGTGAGAACGGTGATGGCTGGAATGAGGAAGATGAGCAGGTAATTGAGGAAGGCGGAGGATGCCAGAAGCGCCGCCCTTGCTCCCAACCAGGAGCCGATGAGCGCAGCCACCGCACTGTATACAGCTACGGGGATATCGATCATTCCTGCCCTCAGATAGCGGCCGGTGGAAAAAAGGGTTCCCCAAGAGGAGGAAAACTTGTTGGTGCCCAAAGCCATGTGTGGCGAGATGCCCATGCTCCAATATGCGGGCAGGGAGATCAGGCCGCCTCCACCAGCGATGGAGTCCAAAACCCCAGCCAGAAAGATGAAGGGCAAGACCAGGAGCATATCAACACTTGATACTTGGGAAAGCAGTGGTATCATTATCAGAGCTCTGCCTTAAACTCCAGCTTCAGCTGTTGATTCAGCTTTTCCTGGGGATAGCTTTTGATGCTGTAATCCAGGCTGATAGTGCTGTATGCATTTAACCTATAGATACCATTCAGATTGGCACCAAGCGAGAAACCAGCTCTCTTTTGGGGCAAAAAGCTGAGGAATTGATCGCCCTCACGCCAGTTGTGGCGCAGGTCCACGCTTGCCGCCAGCCTGCCTTTCTTGCCCCAGGTACTGCGGAAGCCGGGACTGATTCCCAATCCATACAGCCTGTAAGCATCACTATTATGTGTAGAGCTGCCACGCTCGTTAAACAAATCTGCATCCAGCCTCAGGATGGTGCTTTGTCTCAGATTTCTTTGTGAATAAGCCAAAAGACGCTGCATCTGAACGAGGCTTTGATAGCGGCTATCGCGCTCGCTGGAATCCTCGAAGCCAAAGCTAAAGCTATAATCCCCGATGCGGTTCAGCTCCAGCTTTACCCCACGTAAGGAGTGGCGGTTGGTATTCTGCTCCTGATAGCGGTTATCCTGGGTTTTATCCATGTCATAGCTGAGGAGCAGATTGGCTTTGTTGGCATATAGTTCCAGCCATACATTCTGCACAAAGCTGTGTTTATCGTAGATGAGGGTGGAATCCTCCGTGGCTGATTGGGGTAGGAAGAGATAGCTTTTCCAATCTGGATTATTGCCCGTCTTTTGCCTGGAACCAGAGATAAGGAGGTCTGAATTGATGCGCCTCAACAGATCGCTTTTGCTCAGATTCCCTGGCTTAAGATAGATATTTGCCTGGGCGTTCAATTCTGCACTCAAGCTTCCCGTAGGGGAGGTGATGTACACGTAATCCCAATCCCCATCAGGGATTGCCACGCCCGTGCTGTCATACAGCCCAATACCGCTGCCCACATATTCCAGTTCTCTGATGCGGGGGAAGAATTCCGTTTGATTGAGCTGGTAATTGCTCAGGATAACCAGGGCATGCTTGAGGAAGTTATCACTACTGCGCAGGTTGATGAGGTTGAAGAAAGTTTTGGAGGAGTCAGCCTGTGCTTTCACACTGCGCCGGCTGTAATCCAAGTTGAGATTGTGATTGGCACTGCTGATACTTTGCACCCAGCTGAGGGTGTTGGCACGCTGAGAATGGGAGCCGGCGTCGGTGGCTGTTTTGGTGTCATCAGCAATGTATGCCAGGCGTGTCTGAAAGCTTTTGGCATCTCCCAGCTCAGTATATGGATTCAGCCTCAGAAAGCGGCTTTCTATGTGCTGCGGATCATCCGGCACAAAGTGTTGCAGGTTAAGGATGCCGCCTAACTTTAGCCATGCTTTCTTCCATGAGGCATCCCAGAATTCATAATGGGTGGTGCCAGAGCCGGACGAGAAGGCTGGGTTTTGGGTTTGCGCAAGGGTGGATCTCAGTTCCAGCCGAGGCAGTGCCCAGTATTGGGGAGATGAAAAGATGAAGCGCATCAGCTTTTGTTCAAAGCCACCCTCAGCATTGATTTGTTTGAGGGTTAGTTCCGGTTTTACCTTTTCTGCCAGAGCCAAACCCAGGCGCATGCTGAAACTATCAAAAGCCAGGGAATCTGCCGGCAGAGCTGCCCCCAAGTCGTAATCCCCGATACTGGCGCTGTAATCACTGATCAGCTTGGTATATGCCAGGCGTTTTTCATAATCCATAAGCAACAAAGGTGCAAAGATGCCGTATTTTCCAGTGAAGCCCAGCCAGGAGTAGAGATATCCGCCCTGGTTATCATCGTCATCCAGGGGAGACAGCGTATTGGCATCGTTGTGGGAAAACACTGCTTCCACTCCCACATCCCATCCGGAGCGATCAAACCGCAATCCCACAGCGGCATTGGTGATGCTGGAGGGTGCCACCAATTGCTTCTGAGGCAGCCATTCCCCCAAACCAGCTCCCACATAGCGGAATTTGCCATGGGAAAACTGGATATAATCCCCTTCCCCTGGTCCCACATAGCTAAAGTAAACGTTATAATCTGCCAGGCTATCGACATCCGCATATTCAAACCAGGAGCTGCCATCCACACCTGTTATCAATCTATAAGTGCCCTGTCCGGGCTCCAACAAGATGGCTCCTTCGCCCCAGGCATCACTATCCCCCGCATGATATAAGGAATCCAAATCCTGATCACTAAATTCATACAGCAGGGGTTTATCCTTGTTATCGGAAGCCGTGATAACCCTGCCGGTGAGGGAGAGGCCGGGTATAATCTGCCAAGCGGCGTTGCTGAGGATGCTGTGACGGGAGTAGTGTTCATCTGCATATTTGAACCAGACGGAGATCTTGTCCGTGGAAAACACCAGCCTGCGAAACATCAGCGTTCCTTCGGAGTAATCTATATAATAATCGCTACCCCGCTCTAACAGGATGCCATTCTGATAGACGCTTTCGCTGCCGGCGATGATGAGGAGGCTGCCTGGTTGCCCCTGGAGGTTAAGATAATAGGGGCCCTGTTTGCCATCAATGATGGGGATATCCACGTGGGTGTTTTTGCCTCCGCCCACGGAATAGGCGGCATGCAGGTGGGATTGGTTACCCAGGCGTGCTGCCACACCCTCAAAGCGGGATTGATAGTCTAAATAACGGCTGCCGGCATAGTTTAATTCCAAATCTCCCATCTCCAGATTCCAGCTTTTGCCCTGGATCTTCACAAATACCTGATCCAAGCTGCTCAGCTCTTTGGAATCTCCTTCCGGGGAGAGCTTGGACTGGCTGTCTGAAAGCTGGGCATTGATCTGCACCCCATCCGTAAGTTCACCGCTGAGATTCACATACAGGGATTGCTTGAGGTCAAAGGCGCTTTCTTCGCTAAAGCTGATGGCAAAGGTCTTGCTACCGCTGATGAGAAGCTTGCCATCATCCTGCCACCAGGACTGTCGGGTGGATGGCTTGATGGTTTGGAAAAGTGAATCCGTTGCCGCCCGCTCTTGATACAAAAAGCTGGGTTCGGAATACTTGGGAGGGATCAGGATAAAGCTAACAT
>JAAYQD010000251.1 GCA_012519465.1 Candidatus Cloacimonadota bacterium | reverse complement strand
CCTTCGCAGGCATCGGTCAAGGCTTTGGGCAGGAGGGCTTTGATCTTTTCAGCATTTGCTTTGGCATCGCTGTCCACTTTATCCCAGTTTTCCAGGGCATAGCCCAAGGCTTCCTTGAGGGCGGGGGCAATCTCTTTGCCCATCAGATTTTCGATGGCAAATTTGAGCAGCTTGCGATGGGAATTTACCGCCAAACGCATGCCAAAGCCATACTCGGCGTTGTCTTCAAAGAGGCTGTTTGCCCAGGCGGGGCCTTTGCCGTCTTTATTCACCGCGTAAGGGATGGTGGGGAAGGTGCCGCCCCAGATGGAGGAGCAGCCGGTGGCGTTGGCTACGATCATGCGATCACCATAAAGCTGGGTGAGCAGCTTGATATAGGGGGTCTCGCCGCAGCCTGCGCAGGCACCGGAGAATTCCAGCAAGGGCTGTTTGAACTGGCTGCCCTTCACGTTGGTTTCCTTAAAGTTTGCCATCACGTCGTTGGGCAGTTTCTCAAAGAATTCATAGTTTGCCTGTTCGCCTTTCTCGCGCTCTTCTTCGATGGGTTTCATCACGAGGGCTTGGCGGGGGCATTCGTTCACACACACGCTGCAGCTTTGGCAATCGTCTATGTATGTCTGCACTTTGTAGCGGTAGCCTTCGGCTCCGGTGGCTTTGAGGGTGTTGAAGCTGGCGGGTGCGTCTTTGAGGTCTTCCTCGGCGATCAGCTTGGTGCGGATGGCGGCGTGGGGACACACAAAGGAGCACTGGTTGCATTGGATGCATTTGTCATCCAGCCAATGGGGGGCAAAGGGTGCCACGCGGCGTTTTTCCAGCTTGGCGGTTCCGCTCATCACATAGCCATCGGTGGTCATCTGGGAAACCTTGATCTTGTCTCCCTCTTCCCTCATAATGGGCTCGATCACGTCGCGTACAAATCCGGTGGCGTCTGCGGGTACCAATTGCTTGTTGGGTGCATGCTTTTCGGGCAGGGTGGCGGGAACTTCGATCTCCACGAGGGCTTCATCCACGCGGTCCACGGCGTCCAGATTCATCTGCACCACTGCATCGCCTTTGCTGGCGTATGTGTCATGGATGGATTGTTTGATCAGCTTGATGGCTTCGTTACGCTCCAAAATGCCGGAGATGAGGAAGAAAGCAGTCTGCATCACGGTGTTGACGCGTCCGCCCAATCCCACTTCCTCGGCGATCTTGAGACCGTCGATATTATAGAATTTGATCTTGCGATCGATGATAATCTTTTGCATATCCTGGGTGAGGTTATAGAAGGCTTCGTCACGGCTCCAGAAGGAGTTGAGCAGGAATACGCCGTTTTCTTTGATATTGCCCAGGAGGTTGAAGCGGCCGATGAAGGCCTGGTTGTGACAAGCCACAAAGTCTTCGCTGGTTACCAAGTATTGGCTGTGGATGGGGGATTTGCCAAAACGCAGGTGGCTGCGGGTGATGCCGCCGCTCTTTTTGCTATCGTATTGGAAATAGCCCTGCACGTTCATATCGGTATTATCGCCGATAATCTTGATGCTGTTTTTGTTTGCGCCCACGGTGCCGTCTGAGCCCAAGCCCCAGAACTTCATGTTGTGGGTGCCTTCGGGAATGGTGTCTATCACTTCATCCAGAGGCAGGCTGAGGTTGGTAACGTCGTCTTCTATGCCCACTGTGAATCCGTGGAAGCCTTTTGCCATCAGGTGCTTATATACTGCCAACACCATGGTGGGGGTGAATTCCTTGCTGGAAAGACCATAGCGTCCGCCGATTACAAAGGCGTCCTTGCGGTCTTTGAGGGCTGCCACTACGTCCAGATAGAGGGGTTCGCCCAAGGAGCCCGGCTCTTTGGTGCGGTCCAAAACGGCGAAGTTCTTTACGGAGGCGGGGATCACTTCCAGCATGTGCTTGGCGCTAAAGGGGCGGTATACGCGCACTTTGAGGAGTCCCAGCTTCATGCCACGCTTTTCATTGAGGTAACCGATTGCCTCTTCGATGGTTTCACAACCGCTGCCCATGGCAACGATCACGTGTTCAGCTTCTGGAAGTCCCACATAATCAAAGGGTTTGTAGCTTCTGCCTGTCTTGGCTGCCACTTCGTTCATCTTTTCGGCGATGACGTCTGTGGCTTCCATATACTGGCGGTTGGTGGTTTCGCGACCCTGGAAATAGACGTCCGGGGCGTGTTGACCCACCTTCACGCGGGGTTTGTCAGGGCTGAGGGCGCGGGCGCGGAAAGCTTCTATCAGCTCGCCATCATCCAGTTCTTTCATGGTTTCATAATCGATCACTTCGATCTTTTGCAGCTCGTGGGAGGTGCGGAATCCATCAAAGAAGACGAGGAAGGGGATGGAGGTCTTCATGGTAGCCAGTTGGGCAACCACGCTGAGATCCATCACTTCCTGCACGCTGTTGCAAGCGATGAGGGCAAAGCCGGTGTTGCGGGCGCTCATCACGTCTGAATGATCGCCAAAAATGGAGAGAGACTGGGCGGCAAGAGAGCGGGCGGTAACGTAGAACACGGTGGGCAGCATCTCGCCGGCAATCTTGTGCATGTTGGGAAGCATCAGCATCAAACCTTGTGATGCTGTAAAAGTGGTGGTGAGAGCGCCTGCGGAAAGGGAACCGTGCACGGCACCGGCTGCTCCGGCTTCGGATTGCAGTTCAATCACATCCACGGTGGTGCCGTTGATGTTTTTGCGACCTTCGGCAGCCCAGGCATCGGAAAGCTCTCCCATCCCTGAGGAGGGAGTGATGGGATAGATGGCTGCAACTTCGGCAAATGCGTAAGCTACGTGAGCGGCAGCGCTGTTTCCATCCATGGTGGCTTTTGGGAATTTGGCCATTGGGATAACTCCTTGGTATTTATATTTTTGTATTATTTTTAACGGTTTGTGTCATTTGATTTTGATAGCCCTTTTATGTCAAGAACTGTTTGAACCCAAGGATAGATACGGGAATGCAGAAGGCTTCCCCACTGTGGAGGAAGCCTTATATATTGTGGTGGAAAGTGCCTGGCTTAGTGCTTCAACACCATCCTTCTCAGTATGCTCTGTCCGTCCTGCTGGAGGCGCACCAGATAGACCCCGGAAGGCAGCCTCCTGCCCTCGGCATCCCTGCCGTCCCAAGTGTGGGATAAGCCTTTTACACCCTCATATTCCACTATCATTTGCCCCTTAATGTTGTAGATGCTAAGGGCGTAGGGCTGGTTTTGCTTGATACCCTCGGGCTGGATGTTTATACGCTCGTGGAAGGGATTGGGATAGCAGCTCAGCCTCAGCTGGGGGCTGGGCAGTACGTCATCCGGAGTATCAGTCAAGAGCTCATCCAGATTATAGACGCCCAGATGGTCTTTGTGACACACGAAAATCTTGTCATTCCTAATCTCAAACTCCAGGAATTCCTTGCCCGGTCTTTGGATGCGTCCCACTTCCTCCAGAATATAGGGGTTTGCCAAAGACAACGCCACCAGATAATCATCTCCGGAATATAGGAGATTGTTACCCCGGGTTTTCAGGCACCAAGCGGGTCCCAGCTCGAGTTGAGAATACACAAACACCGGTGCGTTGATATTGGAAAGATCATAGATATTCAAGTATGTGGGATGAACAGATGCGGCCAACAGATTGCCACAGAGGGTGATATCCATCACCTGTACATTGTGCAGGAGGGTGGATTTCAGGATTGGTTGCAGGGGATCGGTGGCATCAAAGATATACAATCCGTTATGCTTCATGGCGATGATGTGATTGCCCACATTGATGATCTTGATGGGCATCTGCAAAGGTGAACCCACCACCTGGGTGGCATCTTGCAAATCTGCATCCAGATAAAACAAACCGGAATAGATATAATCCCCAATCCTATCCACCGGATATGAGCGTGGAAAATCCCACATATCCGGCGGAAAGTTTATATCCGGGGGGAAGATTTGGTTTTGCGCCTGCATCACAGGCATTCCCTCATCGCCTATCACCCATTTATAGATGCTGAAATCTGAGGTGCTATACAGCGCATCATCGTCTGCCAAAAAGTAGTCAAAGTGATTGATAAACTGCGGCGGGGCATCCAGATCGTTGATATTGATGGCATAACCGGAATTCACACACACATAATCCCCCAAGGATGCTATTTTACTAACCGACCCCCGCTCAATGGTGCTGCGCTGTTGCCAGTCCCCGGCAACAGGAGTCCACACCTGTGCCTGCGTGTAATATGAAGTGGGGACAAAGTATTGCCCTGCCGCATCAAAAACGTTCATCCGCCCAACCCCACCAGTAAGGATATGTACCACCACCTCCGGAGCAGAGGCTTCACTGATATCAAGGCATACATAAGAAACATATTCCACCGCCCCATCCGTTGTGTTGGCTTCTTTTTGGACGATTAGATAATCTCCGGCCACCCTCATCCCGTCGGCACGGTTTATATATGCATTTTCAGAGTAGATATTCACTGTGCCCTGATAGCTGATATCCAAGGGATTGGAGACATTGTAAACATCGAGTACATCGTCATTGAAGCTGTTTACATACAAATAGCCCTCATTAACCACCAGGCAATCCCCGTTTATTGGTATTTCATTGATCTGATGCAGCCCCGAGGGATGTGTGGTATCAATCACCTTTAGCTTCAGATTGAATGTTACTCGGTCAAATGCAATTACAAAGAGGTAATTCCCCTGCCTGGCCATCGCCTTTGGGTAATAAATTGCCATCTCTTCCACCATCACCGGTTGCAGGGGGTTGGAAAAGTCATACTCCCGTAGCAATCCTGACTGCTGCAGCTTCAGCGCAAACAGCCGGTTGCCATCCTGAACTGTCTTGTGGGGATCGATGTTATGACTGTCAGCCAGTCCCATCCATTGGATAGCGGAGGGGTTGCTGACATCCAGAACGCTGAAATAGTCCCTATCAGTAATCACATACAGAAAATCACCCATGGCAAACATCTTCCACTCGTAAAAGGATAAGGGATTCGTGGAGGGAGTGGCGGCAATCCTGTGCATACCTGCCATTTGAGGGTGTTGAGGATCGATGAGGGAAAAGCTCATCAGTATCTTTTCAGAGCCCAATAGAAAAACATGGTCCCCGATGATTTTGAGATCACGCACCGTACCCAAAGAGTGCAGCAGCTCGGTATCCTCCCTGAAATAGGGGTTTGCGCCCAGAGCACCCAGGCACAGCGACACGATAAAAATAGCAATTAGTAGCTGTTTCACGAGATCCTCCCGTAGGTGTTTTTATACCTTATAATACGTGCAAGATTCAAGCCACAATATACAATAATTGCAAATGGGGGGGGGTGAGGGTCAAGCATCCCTAATATCAGCTATAAACACTTGGATATGCTCCTCCTGTGTATCACAGCCACACATCAACCGCACCTCATTGATCGCCTCATTCCACATATAAAAATGGTATTTTTCCATGAGGGCAGGGGTGATCTCCGGCGGCAATATACAAAAGAGGGCATTTACAGCCGGAGGCATGGTGATCTGCACCTTATCGATATCTGCCAGCTTTTCTCCCAACAGCTTACACATCCGATTGGCGTGCAGGGCATTGCTGCGCCACAGCTCGTCTTCCAGATAGGCTATAAACTGCGCCCCGATAAAGCGCATCTTGCTGAACAGCTGGGTGGCTTGTTTGCGGTAAAAACGTAAGTGAGAGGTAAGCTCCGGACGGAAGGAGATGATCGCCTCGCCAAACAGCATCCCGTTTTTAGCCCCGCCAAAGCTCACAATATCCGCTCCCGCTTCCTTGGAAATGGCTGCCAGAGAAGTGCCCAAAGCCGCAGCCGCATTGGCAAGCCGGGCACCATCTATATGCAGATACATATCATGGCTGTGGGCAAAATCTGCCAGAGCAGAGATCTCCTGTGGGCTGTAAAGGCTGCCGTATTCAGTGCTTTGGGAGATGGAAATCACTTTTGTTTGAGAGTGATGCTGGTCGCGGTTGTTGATCAGCCGGGGAGCTATCAATTCCGGCGTCAGCTTGCCATCCGGAGTGTCTATAGCCTGCAATCTGGCTTGGGTGAACTTTTGCACCGCCCCACATTCATCCACATTGATATGGGCGCTGGCTGGACACATCACGGCATGCCAGGAAGAGATAAAGGATTGGAGGGCAATCACATTGGCTCCGGTGCCGGTGATGGCAAACCAAGCTTCACAGCCTCCGCCAAACTCCTCTTGCAGCCGCGCCAAAGCCTCCTGGGTGAGCGGATCATCGCCGTATGCAGGGCAAAAGCCTTCATTTGCCTTGATGATTGCATCCATGATGGCGGGATGCACTCCGCCGTGATTATCACTGCCAAAACTAATCGGATACATAGTGTTTTAACCTTTCTTTTTTGATAATTTCTTTTGTAAGCGCTCCTGCCTGCGCAAGGCGGAATCCAGCGCTTTGAGATCAGGCAGGGGACGGCTTTGGTGCCAGGAGATGAGCGCTTCCGTGCGGCGCAGGGCTTCCGCCAGTTCCCCCTGCTTTTCCAACACAATGCACAGATGCAGGATGGAGGCGGGGGCTTGCAAATCGGCAGCAATTTCCAAGCACTGCCGGGCAGCCTCCAGATCGTTTTCCCGTTTATAAATCATCCCCAATTCATGCGCCACATCCGCCGCCACAAAGCCTTCATCCAACAAGCGCCTCAGGATATCCTTGGCAAGCTGGGGCCGGTCTTGGTTTTGATAGAGGCGCGCCACCGCCAAATAATCCACCCGCGGGTCTT
>JAAYQD010000250.1 GCA_012519465.1 Candidatus Cloacimonadota bacterium | reverse complement strand
TGAGACAAGGGTGGTACAAGGGAGGCTAATAAGGAAGCAAGTGGCGTTATGCAAAAAGGGAATAGACGTCTTTGATGTGTTTTACCTTGTGCACACCCTTGCGTGATCTCAGCTTGCTATCGGCTGCCAAATAGATACTTGTATAGCCCAGTTTCAGGGCTTCCTTCACACGGGCTTCGCTCTGGGAAACAGGACGGATCTCACCATTCAGCCCCACCTCGCCGATAAAGACAGACTTCTCCGGCAGAGGGCTATCCTTGAGGCTGGAAATCAAGGCAGCCAAAATAGGCAAATCCAATGCCGTATCCCCGCTGCGCATCCCTCCAGCCAAATTGATGAATACATCGCTATTGCGCAGATACAACGCCAGGTTCTTTTCCAATATTGCCAACAGCATTGCCAGCTTCTTTTGTTCCAAGCCCGCAGCCACCCGTTGGGGCGTGCCATAGCTGGAACCGGTGGCAAGGGTCTGCACTTCCACGATAAAGCTGCGCGTGCCTTCCATCACACAGCCAATGGAGGTGCCATGGGGGGCAAAATCCCGCGAGAGAAAGATGTGGTTTGGATCGGATACTTCCTTGAGCCCGGTGCTGGTCATTTCAAAGATGCCCAGCTCGTTGGTGGAGCCAAAGCGGTTCTTAACGGCACGCAGGATTTTGTATTGTCCCCTGGATTCTCCTTCAAAATAGAGGACGGTATCCACGATGTGTTCTATAATCTTGGGCCCTGCCACCAAGCCTTCTTTGGTCACGTGACCCACCATAAAGATGGGGGTATTCAGGGTTTTGCCTATCCTTGCCAAGCGGCTGCAGCTCTCCATCAGCTGGGTGACCGAGCCGGGAATGGAATCCAGGCTGGGAATATGGACGGATTGTATGGAATCGATGATCACGCAATCCGGGTTGGTCTGCTGGATAACATCGATGATGGCATCCACGTCGGTGGTGCAATACAGCCAGATATTGGGGCTGTGGACGTCCAGACGGGTGGCGCGGAGGCGAATTTGTTGATCACTTTCCTCACCTGATACATAGAGTACCTTTTTTTCCACACTGCCCAGCCACTGAGATAGCTGAAGCATGAGGGTGGATTTGCCTATGCCGGGCTCTCCTCCTATCAAAGTCAACATGCCGGATACAATGCCTCCTCCCAATACCAAATCCAGCTCCGTGATGCCAGTTGCCAGCCTGGCAATGCCTTCGGTCTGGATATCTATTATCCTTTCCGGCTTGCTGTCATGCGTGCTGCGCCGGGATGCGGCACCCTTTTTGCCCAATACGGTTTTGGATTCTTTCAGGGTTCCCCAACTGCCGCAGGAGGGACATTTGCCGCTCCATTTGGCAGATTCGAAACCACAATCTGAACAAAAGAAACTATGAGCCATTTTTATCTCCTTCTAAAATCCAAGAATTATAATTTGCAAATTATGGCAAGATTTATTTTGCTTTCTTTACGCAGTTGGATTATTATTTCAGTGGACATAAAAAATAATTTGGGATTTGCAAAAACATTTCCTTGTTTTCCCTGCAAAAATGATTATTACTACTATGAGGTATAAATTAAATGCGACCTAATATCGTAATATTTGGTACGCCTACCTGTGGCTGGTGTACCAAAGTAAAGAATTATATAAAGACTCAAGGCTATACATATAAATATGTGGATGTGTCCAAAGATGACGTGGCCTTGAGAGATATGATACGTAAAACGGGACAGCAGGGTGTCCCACAAACATGGATCAACGGCGTTGCAATTGTAGGTTTTGATCGGACTAAGATCGATACGTTGCTCGCAAAAGCAAAATAATAAGGAGAACCAAAATGAGTACAAGCGCAGAAAATTTCCACGGCCTTATCACACGCCTGCAAGTAGTGTTGAGCGAAATCGACTACGCTCAAAAAGCTTGTCTGCAGGCAGGCAAAATGGAGTGTCAGCTCCTCAACCATCTATTTGTAGTAAAAACACCAGTCAATATGAACGAACTGGCGAAGGTATTGGGTGTATCACACAGCCGTGTGACCCGCATCATGGACAACCTTGTCAGCAAAAAACTTGTCACCCGTCGTCCTTCTGAAGAAGACAGACGTTGCTGGTTTGCAATCATTACCGAAAAGGGTAAGAAGCTTGCCGAAAACAGCCAGCAGACAGTGGTGGATCAACAAAAGAAAATCATTGAAAAGCTTCCCGCCAAAGATGTGGACACAGTGTACAAATCTTTGAAAGCCTATATCGATCAATACGAAGCGGTTCTTGCGGAAAGCTATGTGGAGCTCTAATGAGCACTAAAGTCAATGTGAACTGGGTCAAAGACATGCTCTTTGACGCAGAAGTATCAGGCCATCATGTCAAGATGGATTTGGACGTCCAATTTGGCGGCAACGATGAGGGAGCCAGGCCCAAACCCCTGCTCCTGGCTGCCTTGAGCGGCTGTTCCGGGATGGAC
>JAAYQD010000249.1 GCA_012519465.1 Candidatus Cloacimonadota bacterium | reverse complement strand
CACACTATTGATCTGAGACTTATTGTCAACATAAATCGAGTGTTTAGAGATTGGATGGGGAAGTATATTCGCTGGGCAATGCCGGGCTCAAGCCCCATCATATACATCAATGCAGTGCTGGAAGAGGGCAGATGGCTGTGTTTCTATCCTGATGATATCACTGGTGTATCAGCCTACCAGAGACACCTCTTCTTCCATGGATATCTCTTGGGGTTGCATGATCTTATCCGCTTTGAGGTTTTTGAGGATGTGGTACACAAAGGTAAAGGACAGGGCGGTGGTGATCATATCTGCCAGGGGCAGCGCCAGCACCAAACCTTCAAAGCTGAGCTGGGCATTGAGCAGGAATATCAGAGGGATATACACGATGCCCTGGCGGGAGATAGCAATGATAAATGCCTGGAATGCCTTGCCCATGGATTGGAGGCTGGTCATCAGGATCATGCCCATAGCCATCACCGGAATCACGAATATATAGGCTGCCAGTACGGATGAGCCATAGGTGATGACGTCTTTTTCCTTGGTAAAGGCAGACAGTATCTGCACCGGGAAAAAGATAAAGAGCAGCAGGAAGAAGATGGACATCCAAAGGCAGATGGTGATGGATTGGCGGATGGCTTTTTTCATGCGGGGGTAATTGTGGGCTCCATAGTTGAAACCAATGAGTGGCTGTACACCCACGGAAATCCCGATAAAGACAAATGAGGGAATGCTGAACACACGTGATGCCACGCCCAATGCCGCCACGTGAAGATCAGAATAGTATCCACCCAAACGATAGGAAATCATGTTGCCAATGCCCATCATGATCTGGCTCAAAGAGGCAGGGATGCCGATAAAGAGGATCTGTTTGTAGATTTCCAGATCAAAGCGCAAAAAGCGCAAAGCGGGGGAGGCGATGCTATGTCCGGATAGATAATAATAGGCAAAGAAGCCGGTGGCAATGGCCTGTCCGATCACGGTGGCCACCGCGGCTCCGGTTACACTCATATTGAACACAAAGATAAAGAGAGGATCCAAGATGATATTGAGGCCGGTTCCCAGCATCAAGCCAGCCATTGCAGCCTTGGCTGCCCCCTCTGCCCTCAAGAGCTGTACCAAGGTGAATTTGAGCATGATAAAGGGGGTGCCTAACATAATCCAAAACATATAGTTATATGCGGGTTGGTAGGTTTGATCGCTGGCTCCCACAGCCCTCAGGAAACTGGGGATGAGGAGGGTGCCTCCAACGGCGATGATGATGGAGACTATGGCAGAGGTGACGATGGCAGTGGTGGCGGTTTCGCGCGCACCTTGATAATCCTTTCTGCCCAAGAGCCGGGAGAGATAGCTGCCTCCACCATTGCCAAAGATGCCGGCAATCGCCATCTGAAAGGTGAATAGCGGCAGGGATATGGATACCGCAGCCACCAGGACGGGGTCGTTTAATTTGCCGATAAAAAAAGTATCGGTGAGGTTGTACAGGATGCTCACCATCATGCTCAGCACGCTGGGCAGAGAGAGGTTTATAATAGCACTCGTGAGAGGCTTTTCTTGCAGAACGTATATCTTACTTTGTTTCATCTATTACCTTTATTTATATTACGAAAAATGATTATGGGCATGGCTGATATTGGATGGGAGCCCTATCAGGACTGCATCAAACAGAGCATTCCAAAGAAATGGCAGATGCTGCCAGCCAGTACAAAGAGATGCCACACGGCGTGATGGTAGGGCATTTTTTTGAATACATAAAACACCACTCCCAAGGTATAACACACTCCTCCCGCCAGCATCCACATCAGCATTTGCGGGGGAACCTGCCGCCTGAGGGGATCGATGATGATGAGCACCATCCAGCCCATAAGAATATAGATGGCAATGGATAGCGCCTTAAATTTGCCCATGGCAAAGATCTTGAGATTGATGCCCAGGATGGTGAGCAGCCAGATGATGCCAAACAGCGTCCAGCCCCATGCTCCCCTCAGGTGTCCGATGGTGATGGGCGTATATGTACCGGCGATCAGCAGGAAGATGGAGGAATGATCCAAAATGCGGAAGAAAGCCTTTACCCTGGGCTGGGGGAAGGCGTGATAGAGCGTGGATGCCAGATAGAGAGCGATCATCGTGGCACCGTAGATGCTAAAGGATACTATCTTCCAAGTATCGCTCTGGCGGGCGGCAAATACCACCAAAACCACCAGCGCGGCAATGGAAAGTCCCACACCGGTGCCGTGGGTGATGCTATTGGCAATCTCTTCTCCCAGGCTCTGTTTTTGACTGAGGGGTATGCGGTCTAAGAACCGGGGTTTCTGTTCTTTATGTGTTTGCTGTTGTATATAATTGGGTGATTTCATCTATGATTACCTGGGGCACAAGCCCTTGGATGGAATGTTGATTGGCAATGAGAGAGCGAATCTGACTGGAGGATATATCCGGCGGGGTGAGGTGTTTTACGATATACTGTGGTGCCGGATCAGGGGGTATGACGGCATATCCAGGACGGGGGATAACGATAAAATAAACATGCGCTTGCAGCCACCGATAATCATACCAGGAGGGCAGTTGGGGCAGATTGTCGCTGCCGATCACAAAGCCAAATCTCATTTTAGGGTATTTGAGCCGCAGCCTTTGAATCAATTGGCTGGTATAGCCTTGGGCTTGGTTATCCTCATCCCAGAGCAGCATCCCGGGTTCCAAAACCTTGGCAATCAACCGGTGACGCAACTGATAATCCAGCACGGTATGACCACTCTTAAAATGATGATTTCCCACGGGCAAAAACGCCAGCTCCCCGATGAGAGGATCCTGCAGCAATTGACGGGCAACATACAGATGTCCATTGTGAATGGGATCAAAATTGCCGCCAAAGAGGGCGGTGAGTTTGTAGGGAATGTGGCTCAAGGTGTTAGAACTTGCGGCGCAGTTTTTTGGCTTCTTTGCTGTCTGGATACTTTTCCACCAGCTTCTGATAGAAGGCACGGGCGGCATCTGTATTTTTTTGACGCTTGGAGATGATGGCGCTATAGTATAGCGATTTACGGTCTGGCTCGTTTGTATTGCCCAGCTCTATTACCTCGTCAAAATACATCAATGCAGCGCTGTAATCCTTCATTTTATAGCTGATATATCCGCTTTGGAAGCGTTTCTCTATGATTTTGTTTTGTCCCTTGCGGATATATTCAATGGCATCTTTGGTGCGGGGGTCATTGGGAAAACGTTCGATAAACACACGGAAGGAGGCGATTGACGCACGGGTTTCCGCCTGATCGTATTGAGCAGGCAGGGATTCGTGATACATACATAGTGCCGTCTGAAAGTATGCCGTTGCCACATCATCGTGTTTGGGGAATGTGTTTATAAATTCTTCATAAGCAGCGCGGGCATCAGGAAAGCGGTTGATATTAAAAAAGCTGTCTGCTTCACGCAACAGCGCATAGGCGGTGCTGGCAGAGGAGCGTTCAAAATAGATATCTCCATACAATTCTGCCGCACGGGCAAACTTCTTTTTTGCAAAGAGTTCATCTGCTTTTTGCAGCTTTTGTTCGCTGGTGTCATAGCTGATATTTTTGGCACAGGAAGCCATTAAAGCTATGAGGATGAGGAGAATGAGGGCGCCGTGTCGTGTTTGCATTTGTGTGTTTGTCTCCGCTTTATTCTATTGTCCACAAGAGGTAGATGATTGATGCCAGGGCAGCAGTTACCAGCATCGGTTCATACCATTTAATTCCGTGGAGGGTTTGGTTTTGAGTATGGCTTGTATTCAATTCTTTACTAATGGTATCCAGCTTTCTGAGCTGCCTGGAGGGCAGCTCTATCTGCTTGATATTAAAGACGTACAGTGGCTTTCTTTGGCTGCTGTAGGTGAGGAATCCTTTTTTGCTCACCGTCTGCCATTGCAGCTCCATTTCCACCAAAAGCAGGATTG
>JAAYQD010000248.1 GCA_012519465.1 Candidatus Cloacimonadota bacterium | reverse complement strand
TTATACCGTGTATGCCAAGGATAACGAGGGGGATCTCTTGCGGGAATTGATAATCTATGATCGCAGCCAAACCACCTTCCCGCGGGTAATCCGCGCCCAGACGGGCACCGTGCAGCAAATGGATAGGGGCAACACGCTGAAATTAACCTTGAAAAATGGGGAAATGCACGAGCGGGTGGAAAAGGAGCCCACCAAGTATTCCCTGCGCAGCTTTGATACCTTTGTGGTGCATATCCGTGATTTGGGACACGATCTGGATATTGGCGAAAGCGGCTACCGCACGGATAGGGAAATGACCTATGGGCAATTGCGCCTGGATATCAAGGATAAAGATGAGGAGCTGAGGCTAAAGCACACAGAGGTGAAAGAGATCAGCCAGCGGATTGATGCCATGCAAAATCAACCCTTTTCCCATGAAAAAGCGGTGGAACACAGACGCCTGAGCATCATGCGCAAAATGGCGGAAGACAGAATCAGCGAACTGGACCTGGGACAGCGCTCCCTGAAGGTGGAATATCACAAAAAGTTTGCCCTTTCCTTTGCCATCATCATCTTTATCCTGATTGGCATCCCCTTGGGATTGATGACGCGCTCCAGCGGTATCGGCATGGCGTTTTCCGTGTCTTCCATCATCTTCCTCATCTACTATGTGGCGCTGAATGGCGGTGAAAACCTGGCGGATAAAGGGCTGGTGAGTCCTTTTCTGGCAATGTGGCTTTCCAATATCATCTTCTTTATCTTGGCGATAGCTTTGATACTGGCATCCATCCGGGAAAAAAGCTTGATCAACCTCAACCTGCTGGTGTGGCGCCTCAAACATCTGCGCAGCAAAAAAGCCAGCGCACCGGATGAATTAATCCACTAAGAGCCTGCTATGATACGAAAATTAGACCGTTATATCATCCGCGAATTCCTGCGCACCTATCTGATCATCTTCTTCTCCTTTGCCGTCATCTTTATCGTGATAGATGTGATAGATAACCTCCCGCGGCTGATGCGCGCCGGAGCCACCACCCAGCTTGCCATCACCTATTACCTCCTCCGGATGCCCTACCTTTTGGTACTCACCTCGCCGGTGACGGTACTCTTGACAGGTCTTTTTATGATGAATGGACTTTCCAAGCATAACGAGAGCGTGGCGATTCGTGCCGCCGGAGTGAGTATCAAGCGGGCGATGCTGCCCCTATTTGTGATCGGACTCCTGATAAGTGCGGGCGTGGCAGTGTTTGGGGAGTATCTGCTCCCCTGGGCAGAGGCAAAGCGTGAATACGTGTATAACGTGCAAATCAAAGGCGAACAGCCCGATGACCAGATGCTGAAGGCGAGGGTGCACTATCAGGGGGACAATAACGATTATTACTATTTTGGCTTCTTTGATGGCTATCAAGATACCCTGCGCATCATCGATATTGTGAAGCTGGACCCGGAAACCAAGGAAGTGACGGAACACCTGAATGCCCTATCTGCCAGATGGGATGGTAAAAAATGGATAATACAGGAATGTGCCATCCGCAAGTTTGAAGGCGGGCGGCAGGTGCATTGGGAATTTTATCCCCAGACGGATAAAGAGCTGTTGGACGTGGTGCCCCAGGATTTTATCCGCATCACCAAAAAGACCCTGTCGCTTAATTTTATGGAGCTGAAGGAGTATATCAGCCGCCTGCAGAAGATGGGCGAAGAGGCAAACAGGGAGATCGTGGACCTGCACATGAAGATAGCTTTCCCACTTACCAACCTGGTGGTGATCTTCTTCTTTATCCCCGTGGCAACCTCCAATATCCGATCAAAGGGCAGGGGTTTGATCTTCCTCCTGGGGCTCACTGTTTGCTTTATCTATCTGATCGTGGTGAGGGTGATCCAAAGCCTGGGTTATAACGGCGTGATCCCTCCCATCTGGGCTGCCTGGCTGCCCAATCTGGCGTTCACCATGTTGGGCTTTGTGTTCCTGAAAAAGGCGGAAGTGTAAGGCAGAGTTTTTCGCTTATTTTTACAGCCAAAAAAAAGACAGGCACGGAAGATCAAATCCATGCCTGTCTTTTTTTACTTTTGGTTAATTTAATTAGTGCCTTTCACAGGATAGTGACGGTCGCGAATCATCACGCGGAAGCCATTGTAAAACTGACGTTCTTCCACCCAGTGAAGGTTGTAGGAATCCGGATGTCCGGGTGCGTAGTAGTTTAAGTTGGTTACCGTGCCCCAATAACCCCCACGGATTATTCTGGCAATGGGGCTATTACCTAATAAATACGGGTCACATACAACTTCCCACACGTTACCGCTCATGTCGTACAAGCCCAGTTCGTTGGGAGCCTTGGTGCCCACGATGTGGGATTTTTGGCCTGAATTGCCATAATACCAGGCTACGGCGTCGATGTCGTTGCCACCGCTGTAGGTGTAGTTTTGGCTATAATTGCCACCGGTGGCTGCGTGTTGCCACATGGCGTCTGTGGGCAATCTGTAAGCCGTTACAGTGGGGTCCACTTCAAAATAGCGGAAGCTCTCACACACACAGTCGGGATCATATTCGCCCGGGTCCACGGTGTCATCCCAAATATCGTCCCAGCCTTCCGGCCAATCGTAGGGGTTGTAACCATAATCACCCTCTGGCAAATAATCATCATTCGCTGGCACCACCATTTTATAAAAAGGCGTGAGACCTCTGTGCAGGCTGCGCAGGTTGCTGTATGCCACGGCATCATTCCAGCTTATGGAAAATACGGGGTAGTCGGGTCCAAAACCATAATCAATTCCACATCCGCACATAGGCACAGAATCCATAACCGCTTCATATTCCATCTGGGTCACCTCGAACCTATCCAAATAATAATCGGCAAGACCGGTTTTTCCGTCGATCTTGAGAAATGAGGTAAAGTAGTCTTCCGGGTCTCCATAAAGACCGGTGGCGGCAGGAGGAGGGGGAAGCTGTTCGCGGGCGATTACTTTGAAGCGATATTGGTCTGTCACATTATATCCGCTGCCGGCGGGATTCCAAAAGACCTTCATATTGGTGGTGGGATATATAAAATCACCCCAATCACCGGTAAGGTCATAATCTCCATTACTGAGGAAGATATTGAAATATGAAGAACCGGGCGCTTTCCCCACCACGGTGATCTCACAATCGTATTCGGTTTCCACCACGTCAAATGTGATTTCCACAATGCCATTATTCATGTCGCAAACCACGTTTTCCACTTTGATGGCATAGACGCTGAGCGATATAAGGGCTATGGCTAAGATGATAAAATACTTTTTCATGACAAGTCCTCCTTATTTTGCCAACACGATTTTGCGGGATGATTTGACGTTGGGGGAGGTCATCCTCACCATATAAACGCCGCTGGATACTTCGCTGCCGGATTCGTCACGACCATTCCAGAAATATTGATAAGAGCCGCTTTCCAGGAAGCGATCGGTAATACGCTTTACCAGCTGACCTTTCATATTGTAAATAGCCACATGGGTATCCCCTCTTTCCGGAACACCATAAACGATGGTGATGGAAGGGTTGAAGGGATTGGGATATGCCATGTTGATGCCGGGAATCATGGGGATGGAGGGGGCGCTGCCGCCGGATTCACCGGTAACGGTGGCCATCACGGGACCATGAAATTCTGAGGTGCCATCAAATTCGATGTGTTGCAACCAATAATAGTAGTTGCCCTCGGCCAAGATTTCCTCATCTTCAAAGATATATCTTTGCACTGAAGACGTATTGGTGCCCTGTATGAAGGCGTTCAAACGCAGTGCGGAAGCCAAGTTCATCTCTTCGTTTCGATAAATCTGGTAGCCCTGTACATTGGTTTCGGATTGGGTGACCCACTGCAACTGTACCAAACCATAAGACGAAATCCCTGCCGTGAAGCTGGAGAGCTCTACGGGAACGGTGGAATCATTCGGCCATTCACAAATGCCAAATGCAGTTGCTGCTTGCATAGCTATCACCAGGCTCACCAACAGCAAACTAAATACTAATTTCTTCATATTACTATCTCCTGTTTAGTGACGATTCTGCGCATTGATGCCCTTGAAAGGCACACGGCGCAGAGATACGATCAATAGATAATATTTTTACGTCGTGCACAATAGACGTATGTTACCATTATCTATACTATAAGTTTTTGTCAAGATAAAACAAACATCTTTGTGTAAATTCATAAACTCACAAGGACAAACCTGCTTCTATTTTACCAGCAGGATTTTATGATTTTGGACGCTATCCGCTGTTTTTAGACGCAGAAAAAAGATACCTGCCGCCAACGGCTTGCCATTTGCATCCTTCCCATCCCATTGCCACTGAAGTCCTTCTGCTGTTTTCACGCCCTCGTCCAGCTCTTTTATCTTCTGTCCTTTGAGGTTATAAATGCTCACTTCCCCAGCTCCGGGTTTGGGGTTTTTTACACATATCGTGGTGCTCTTTACAAAGGGATTGGGATAGTTGTAAATCCTATTTTCATAAGGCGTCACGGCATCTTCCACGCCCATCTGATCAAACCAATAACCTGCCACAAAGCCGTTTTGCTTGGCATCAGAGCCGCTATCCAGGCACAGCTCCCCCATCTGCATCAAACCGCTATACCAGCCGCCACTAAACTCCCAGCTTTCATGCTGGCGCACCAAGGCAGAGATTACATCCGTATTCTGGGAACCAAAATAGGTTAAGGGGTCTTTTTTATCTTCGCGGATTATCGCGCAATCCCAACTGCCCAAGGATTGTGCCATCAGCCCCTGATACCAGAAACTTTCCTCAAAAGAGGCAGCCACTGCGCAGCCATAAAGCTCATGCGCATAAGCGGCACGTCCTTTATCCGAACCCGCTTGGCCAATGATTTGCACCTCGTCCCATTCTCCGCTGCCCAAGGTGTATTTGGCTATGAAGATATCGTCGCTATCCTCATAGCTATTA
>JAAYQD010000247.1 GCA_012519465.1 Candidatus Cloacimonadota bacterium | reverse complement strand
CATTCTTTTGGAAAGCAGGTTTTGGCGGGATTCCAAGGTGAAGATTGCCAATAGTTCCAGATCACAGTCATTGATGAGCGCCATGATTTCCCGGTGGCGGTAAACGCGCTGGGCATGCTGTTCTTCGCTGCTGACCCAGCCACAGGGTCTTTTGCGGAAGAGGGTGAGGGAAGAGCGCTGACGCAGGCTGAGTTCATCAAAAAAAGCGTGGTGATAGAGCTGGGCATCGTTATAGCGGAAGTGTTGGGAGATATCGGCAAAATAGGTGCGGCTATTATTGATGGTGGAGATATCGAAGATGAAGATACCGCCGGGCTTGAGGGCGTCTTGGACGGCGCGCAGGCAAGCACGGAAGGAGGAGGTTTTCACCAGGTAATTGATGCTATCGAAGAGGCATAAGATCAGGTCATAATGGTTTTGCCGGGGCAGCGGTTCATCCATCGAAGCCAGGAACAAGGTGGGGCAGAAACACTTTTTGGCTGCCTCATACAGCATGAAGGGGGAGTAATCGCAGGCTTCCACCTCCATGCCTCGGAATACCAGTTGCTCAGCGATATTGGCGGTTCCACAGGCTAATTCCAACACCTTTTGGGCTGGGGCGCTGGCAAAGCGGTTGTTCCAGGTGAATATCTTATCCAGCCAATAGGAATAATCCACATGTGCCATAAAGCGGTCATAAAACTCTGCAAAGAAAGAATATGAATCCCGCATCAGGTCGTGGATGCCGATCAACTCTTTCAGGCTGTGCTTTTGTGCCTGTATCTGCCACTCGCCAAAGGCTTGCAGCTGTTTGTATGCCCTCAGGTTGGATTGGGAGCTGTCTTCCAGATTAAGCGCCAAGGTGAGGCTTTGCGGCGTGATGGCAAACTGCCACAAATCTTCAGGCTGGTTTTGGATGAGGGACAAGATGAGGTCTTGATTGGCGCTGATGAGGATGGAATTTCTATCCAGGCGAGCCAGGGCATCCGGAATATCGGTGAAGGTGTGTGCCAAATCCAAGTCTTGAAGGGCGTCTGCCTCTGCCTCCAACTGCCAAAAGATATGCCCAGCCAGAAATTCATGTTTGAGGAGGGAAGGCGGGGTGGAGGGCGTGACAAAGAGAAAGCGATGGTTGCCGCTGCACCATAAGATGGCAGAATCCGGAGCTATCTCCTCAGAAGTGAGGGAATTGCAGACACTGAGGGGGCTGGGAGTTGGCGGAGGTTCTGTGCTCAGCCTCAGCCAGGGCATATCCAGCTCAAAGCCCCAGTCTGCATGGGGTGGATGGTAAAATCTAATGGTTAAGCCTGTGGGTGCTTGGAAAAACCTGAGGAGTCTGGAGCCAAGGATGGCTGCATCGGCAGTGGAGAAGTGCAGATCAAGGGTCATGGCGTGGTATCGGGAGCGGGGGCTTTATCGCTGCTGCCCGGCTTTACAAGGGGTAAACCCTGGGCACACAGGGGGCATTGATCCGGTTCCCAGGAGGGGATATCCAATTGTAAGAGGTTGAGGAAGGGTACGCCAAAATCGGCTTTGCCACCGCTTCTATCCACCAGAGCTGCCACCACTTCCACGGTGATGCCTCTCTGGCTGAGGCAGGCGTTCACTTCCTCTACGCTGCCGCCGGTGGTGACGATATCTTCCACGATTGCCACTCTTTTCACGCCGTTGAGGTCAAAGCCGCTGCGGATGGTCATTTGTCCATCTTTCCTCTGGCAAAATACAAAGCTTTTGCCCAAGAGTGAGGCAACTTCAAATGCCAGGGCGATGCCGCCATAGGCAGGCCCCACCACGCAATCAATATCGTAATCCGCAAGCAGGGTTGCCAATTGGGCACATAATTCTTTGGCTGCGGAGGGGTTTTGGAGGAGACGGATTTTCTCCACATACATACCACTATGCCTGCCGGAGGTGAGCTGGAAATGGCCTTCCAGGATGGCACCTTCAGCTCTGAGGAGCTCTTCCGCGGGATTGATGGAATCCTGGATATTCAAAATCAATAAAGCCATTTCTTTTTGGCTGGCGGGCACCTGCAGTTCAATCTGCAATCTTTGCCCTGCCAATCCCGGAGCCATGGAAAGCATTCTCACATTTAACAGTTCGGTGGCAATACCATTTTCCAAGAGCAGGCTGCTGGCCAGTTCGGCTTCAAAGAAGTTTTCGAATTTGGCAATCGTAATCATTGGGGCTTCTCCTTCCTTATTGTGGGTGGATGGCGGATTGCTGCCCGGCATTATGCGGGGCTAAAGGGCAGGCGCACCATCCAGCGTCAAAGTGCTGTGGCTATCCGTGCTGCCAGGATGGCGTTATTTTCCAGTAAAGCCAAATTGGCAACCACGGATGCATTCTTTGTGGCACTTGCCAGATAGTCAAGCAGAAAAGGCGTAAGGTTTTTGCCCTTGATGCCCAAAGCCTCTGCCTGGAGGATGCCGGCTGTGATGAATGGCTCCATCTGTGATGCCGGAATCTCCTGCTTTTGGGGGATGGGATTGGCTACCAACATTCCGGAATGTGGAGGCGGAAAGGATTGTTGCAGATGCCAGGCGGTTACCAGCTCTTGCAGGGTATCCACCCTGTCTATGGGATATGGGCTGGAGGCGGTGTAAAAGAGGGGAAAGCTATCAGTTTGCCAGCCCACTACCGGCACGCCCAGGCTTTCCAGCTGTTCCAGCGTGGCAGGCACATCCAGGATGGCTTTGCAGCCAGCTGATACCAAAATCACGGGATAACGGGAGAGAGCCGCCAAGTCCATGGAGATATCCAGCGTGTGCTGCCAGCCGCGATGCACTCCGCCTATGCCTCCGGTGGCAAACACGCGGATGCCGGCTTCATGTGCCAACTGCAGTGTGGCAGAGACGGTGGTGCCGCCGCTGTCACCTCTTGCCAAAGCCAGGGGCAGCTCCCTGCTGCCCAGCTTGAGGATGGGGGAATCCGCGGTGGAAAGGGCAGCCTCAATCTCTTGTTTGAGCTTCGCACCTATCCCGATATGGGCTGTGCCACGCCAAATAATGATGGTGGCTGGCGTGGCACCATAGTTTTGGATTAGCTCTTCCATCCTCGCCAAGAGTGCCCAGTTTTGTGGATATGGCAATCCATGTGTGATCACGGTGGATTCCAGCGCCACGATGGGCTTCCCCGCCTCTAAAGCGCTTTGCACCCGTGGGCAATAATTTATGGGTAATTTAATTGCGCTCATGGGGGAAAGGGATGATGAGGGGAAGAGATGTTGGAATCAATCTTTCTTCAAACCACCCGAAGAAGGATTGATCCCAGGGAAACTTACTCGACAGCTGCCACTGCGTCTTGGGAAGTTTCAATTGGTGGAATTACTTGTACTTCCACCGGGATTACGCCTGCCTGGAGCATTCCGATCTCCTGGGCTGCGGCGTAGGAGAGATCGATGTCTCTGCCACGGGTGAACGGACCTCGGTCGTTAACGCGAACAACCACGGATTTGCCGTTTTTGGGATTGGTAACTTTCAGGATGGTTTGAAAGGGGAGGGTTTTGTGGGCACAGGTGAGGGCGTATTGATCAAAGCGCTCTCCGCTTGCCGTTTTTCTGCCATGGAATTTGCCATAATAATAGGAGGCCACCATTCTTTCGGCAGGTAAGGGTTCAGGTTCAGGAGGGTCCTGAGAATGTAGCGAATCGATAAGCACAGCAGAATTCTGTTGGCTGATTTCGTCGCTGCCAAGACCGCTTACGCTTCCAGCTATCATAGGAACGATAATGATCATATGAAAACTAAACGCAATAGCGATCCACTTTTTAAGTTGGTTAGTCATAATTTCTTCCATTTGTTTTGCTTAGGTTGTGAGCCTATATCTGTGCACGGCGGAAATTGTCAAGCTAAAAATCTCATTTTATTCTGTAAGAGGTTGTGTAATATGGAGATGCCTCCGGGGCTGTTTGGGCATATTTGAGGGATGAAATTGCTGAGGAGGGTGTGAATTTGATCCAAAAAAAGGTATGTTACAGAACTTGAGCGGATGGATGAAATGAAAAACATGAATATTGGGGGGATAGCCATAACATTTTGGGGAGATTGGAATAGGTTAGGCAAAGAAAAGGTTTGACAAAAAACCCGCATTATTATGATGATGAAAACAGTAAAAAAACTAACGCAGAAAGGAGCGCAACCATGCCAAGAATGACGGTTGACCCCAATTATTGCAAAGGCTGTGGGCTCTGCATTGTAGCATGTCCGAAGAAGATTATCCGCTTTTCGGAAAACATCAATGCCAAGGGCTACCATTATGCCGAGTGTTTCAATCAGGAACTGTGTATAGCCTGCAAAATGTGCTATAACACATGTCCAGACGTAGCTATCACGGTTGAGAAGTGAGGTGGAAGATGAGTAAGATATTAATGAAAGGTAACGAAGCAGTAGCCAAAGCGGCGATCAACGCTGGCTGCAGGCTGTATTTTGCTTATCCCATCACTCCTCAGAGTGAATTAATCGAGTATATGGCAAAAATGATGCCAACGGTAAATGGCACCTTCCTCCAGGCAGAGAGCGAAGTATCCGCCATCAATATGGTATATGGAGCTGCCGGATGCGGTAAACGCGTGATGACCTCCTCCTCCTCCCCGGGTGTATCCCTCAAGATGGAAGGAATATCCTACCTGGCTGGTGCCCAGCTGCCTTGTGTGATTATCAACGTACAGCGCGGTGGCCCCGGTTTGGGCGATATCCAGCCCGCTCAGGGGGATTATTTCCAAGCCACCAAAGGCGGCGGCCACGGAGATTATCGCCTGATCGTGTTGGCACCTGCTTCCGTGCAGGAATTTGCCGATATGGCATCCGATGCCTTTGATCTGGCAGATAAATATCGCAATCCAGTGATGATCCTGGCAGATGGAATGTTAGGACAAATGATGGAACCGGTGGAGTTTAAGACTCCCAAAACCGATGAGGAAATCGAAGAATTAGGCCGTCAACATGAAGATTGGTGCATTTGCCCCAATCAGGATGGCGATCTGAAGCACCATCATGAGATTAACTCTTTGGAGATTGATCCCCTGGTGTTGGAACAGCACGTGATCAAGCTCTACAAAAAGTATGATCAGATCGAAGCCAATGAAATCCGCTATGAAACTCATAATATCAATGATGATAACGAGATTGTGGTGGCATCCTTTGGCACGGCATCCCGTGTGGTGCGCTCTGCAGTGGACGAGCTGAACGCTGAAGGACACAGCATCGGAATGGTGCGCCCCATCACCGTGTGGCCCTTCCCTTATGAGGAAATTGCCAAATCCATCGGTCCCAAAGTGAAGAAAGTATATGTATTTGAACTTAATACCGGTCAGATGTTGGAAGACGTAAAGCTGGCAGTTAGCGGCAAAGTGCCTGTGGAATTTTGGGGCAAGGTGGGCGGTATCGTGTTTACCCCTGCCGAGATCAAAGAAAAGCTGCAGGCTTGTTTCTAAGGGAGGAAATAATGGAAGTAATAGCAAAAAGACCCGAATCTCTTACCGCAGTACCCTTTACCTATTGCCCCGGCTGTATGCATGGCGTAGCCCATCGTCTGATAGCCGAGGCCATTGATGAACAAGGACTGATCAACAAAATGACCGGCGTTGCCCCCGTGGGTTGTGCCGTGTTTGCCTATAAATTCTTCAACTTTGATATGGCACAGGCTGCTCATGGCAGAGCTCCCGCCGTTGCCACCGGCATGAAGCGTGCCCGCCCCGATATGCACGTCTTTACCTATCAGGGTGATGGAGACCTCGCCGCCATCGGAACCGCTGAGATCGTGCACGCCGCCAACCGCGGTGAACACATCTCCGTATTCTTTGTGAATAACGCCATTTATGGCATGACTGGCGGACAGATGGCGCCCACCACATTGCCGGATATGAAGACCACCACCAGTCCCTATGGCAGAAAGGTGGATGATATCGGCTATCCCATCCGCATTTGCGAACTCTTGGATACCCTTGTGGCGCCCTATTATATCGAGAGGGTTTCCCTCCTCAGCCCCGCGGATATCGTGAAAGCCAAAAGAGCGGTACAAAAAGCCATTCAATATAACAAGGAAGAGCGCGGCTTTACCTTTGTGGAATTTGTGAGCACCTGCCCCACAAACTGGGGATTGGACCCTGCCAAATCCCAGGTGTGGGCAAAGGAAAACATGCTGCCTTTCTTTAAGCCCGGATTGTTTAGAGACAAAGGAGCGGAGGTGAAATCATGAAGACTGAAATCATCTGTGCCGGATTTGGCGGTCAGGGCGTCCTGACCATTGGCAGATTCATTGCCCAGGCAGGCATGAGAGAAGGCAAACACGTTACCTGGATGCCTTCCTACGGTCCTGAAATGAGAGGCGGAACAGCCAACGTGATGGCTGTGGTGGCGGATGAAGCCATTGCCTCTCCCATCGTGAGCTATCCCGATGTTTTGGTGGCGCTCAACCAGCCCTCCATCGATAAATTTGCCGCCAGCCTCAGAGAAGGCGGATTCCTCATTTATAATACCAATATGTGTCCGCATGGCTGCAAACGCACCGATATCAAAATGGTATCTGCGCCTATGAACGATATTTCCAAGGAAATAGGCACCGAGCGCGTGCTGAATATGCTTGCCATTGGAATGGTGATAGGCAAAACTAATATCATCAAATATGAGACTATGGAACAAGACCTCTCCGATTACCTGAAAGCCCGTGATCCCGGCCTTTTGGAGCTAAACCTGACGGCTATCAAAAAAGGGATTGAGCTGGCAAAAGCATAAACAAATAAATATAACAATTCAATAAGAAACCGGGATCCATGTGGTCCCGGTTTATTTTGGTCTCCCATTAGATGCGCTTGCGATGCCGTTGCGATACCCAGCAATTCGCTGGGAGAGACAACGGTATCACAACGGTATCTAATAGGAAGGGAGACATTCGTTGCTCATTAGCCACCCTTGTACCACCCTTGCCTCACCCTTGTCGAGGCAAAGGAGAGACAAGGGTGGTT
>JAAYQD010000246.1 GCA_012519465.1 Candidatus Cloacimonadota bacterium | reverse complement strand
TGTCTGTGGTCAGCATTGCCAGATTGGTGGGCGTGAGCAAGCGCTCCACTTTTCTGATCTCAGCATTTACAGCATCTGCAAATGCCGGCAATCTTCTCAGGTTTCCACCCATCAAATCTTGAACGAATCTGGTTTTATCGGTAACGTAGACATGCTGGTTTGGTGTGTTTTTGAAATAAGTGCCGTTTTCAATGGCTGCCAGGCTGCTATCAAAGCCATTCAGGAAGGTAAGCAGAGTTTGGATTTCTCTATATTCTGCTTCTGCAATGGCAAAGGAGCTGTGTTGCTCCGCAGTGTCCAGAGGCAGGCCTTCCCTGAGATACTTGGCTTCCTCAGCCTTAAATTCGTCACGCTTTAGGAAGGCAAGCTGCCATTCTTTGTTAAGATATGCCTCGTTGTATTGATCAATGATGGCAGAAAGACGTCCCACAGCCACTCCTTGGTAGAGATCATACTGGGTCTTATCTTTCAAGAACAGTCTCTTGGCATATTCCTCATAATTCTGGGTATCGCCGCGGTTATAATAGCCCACGGCAATGGTGCGCAGCACTTCTGTGACATCCGGATGGTTGGGATAGCGCTGGACGAATGTCTCCAACACCTCCAGATGCATGGTTGAGCTTTGATCTTCAGCATAGATGTAATAAGCCTGCATATAGATTACTTCGGCAGTGGCTTCTCCAGAATTGATCAGCCCTTTGCGCACTTCTTCAGAAAGAGCTATGTAGTCCTCAGCTGCCTGCATCCTGGTGGCAGGATTGCCTGCTCTTCTTTCCAGGTCTTCGATACGCAGGGTAAAGGTCTGGTAGCTGCTGGGATATTGGTCCATAAATTCATTTCTGATGGATGCGGCACGTGTGGGATTGTGCATCAGGCTTTCAGCCACATTCCAGCTCTTGTAATAATACAGATAGATGTTGTCGAGGTCGTTTGGTCTTTGCTTGGATGCCAAGTACATATAGGTGGCAATCAAGAGCTCATATTCTCCGGCACGTTCATATTCCTGTGCTTCCAAAAGCTTGTAATTGACGTGTTCCTCGGGATATCTCTCATATGGATATTCCAGTGCCATGCGTCCAAAATTAAGTGCTGCCGTAGCGTGGTCACCTTCTTCCAGCGCAGTGTTGAAGCTGTTTTGGATTTGCAGCTGGATCATTTGGTTGGCATCGGCTATTTTGGCAGGGTCCAAAGTATAGTCGAGGGCTTGTCTGGCATACTCTTCAGCAATATTAAAGCGCTCATAGGGTGGAAGGTTTGTATTGTTCTCTGCGATAAACGACAGATTGTAGTATATATCATACTTCATGGGATTGGTAAGCGTGGGATCGTTTTCCAGGATGTCAAGATATCTGTTTTGGGCACTCTGGTGACGATTCTGGTTAAACTCCCGATGAGCCAAATCCAGATTCAACAGTCTGGCTTCTCTGATATGAAGCGCTGTATCTTGATCGTTGAGCACTTTGATAAACCTGAGGGCTGCCTTCTGATAAAAGTCAAAGGCAACATCCTTCTGGGCATCACTGGCATCCTCGATCATCACATCATAACGCTTTTCTGCATATCCAAAAGCCAGCTCTTCATTGGTATAGGCATTCTCTGATGGGTAATACTGATTGAACGCTATGAGAGCATTATATACGCGCAGATAGGAATCTGCATCAGGATGCCTGTCTGCTATATTACCCATAAAGATCAGTCTTTCATTTTCATGATTTTGAGCCCATTGGGTATATTCCGCGTCATAGGGCATTGGCGTGGCATCATACATCTTGAGATGCTCAGTGTATGCCTCATATACTGCGGGGTCAAAGAGTTCCCGATAGGCAGCATACTTTTGGCTATGATCCACAAATGCCTGCAAGGCTTCATCATTAAGCTGTGTTCTCACGCCTTCATAATGCACCACCTGCACCTGGCGATAGGCATTACGGATGGACGCAAGCTGTGCGGCAATTTCAGGGTCTGCAATATCTTTGTCTTTGATATTCTGTCTATACCACACGCTTTGCGGTGAATAGTTCCTCACCATAAAGTCATACCAGTTTCGCCGCACCTGGTCAAGGTTTTCCCCTTCACGCAACACGGTGTCAGGAGAGTGGTAAAGCGCAAGGATGGTATCCACAAGTGCGGGATTCACCAATGCATTGGGCATCTTTTCCAGTCTCAACTCCAAGAAGTCTATGGACTGGCGGGTAAGCTGCATCTCTTTCTTATTTTCTG
>JAAYQD010000245.1 GCA_012519465.1 Candidatus Cloacimonadota bacterium | reverse complement strand
CGTTTTCATCCAGATAGATGGCATCGAAGGGGCAGGAACGCAGACAATCGTTGAAGCCAACGCAGCCCCAATCGCAGGTATTGGGTCCGCCGGAGACATTGACTGCGGATTTGCAGCTTTCGATTCCCTCGTAGGAGTATCTCCAGTTAGTATTGTTGTAACCGCCGGAGCTGCAATGGATAACCGCCACTTTTTGTTGCATGGCTTCGCTTTCGATGCCCATCAATTTCGCCACCATCACCGCCACGATGGCGCCGCCGGGGGCGCAGCGGTTTGGGGGTTCAATGCCTTGAGCAACTGCTTCCGCATAGGCGGCACAGCCGGGCAAGCCGCAGGCACCGCAATTGGCACCGGGCAGAGCTTCTGTGATTTCCTGCACCCGGGGGTCTGTCTCCACTTCAAACACTTTGGAGGCAAAAGCCAGGATGAGCCCAAAGGCAAGCCCCATGCTGCCCAAAATGAGGACAGGCGTGCCAATGGTGGAGATGAGTGAGCCGGAAGCGGAGAGGAGGATGAGAGATGTGATATTCATTTAAGTTTCCTCCCTTAGATTTTGAAGCCCATAAAGCCATAAAAAGCCAGCGCCATAATGCCGGCAAGGATGAGCGCAATGGGCATTCCTTTCATGCTTTTGGGCAGGTTCACCAGTTCCAGCCTCATCCTGATACCAGCCATTGCCAAGAGCACCACGGTGAAGCCCACGCCGGAAAAGAAGCCGTTGAGCGTGCTATCCAGAAAGTTATAGGGGGTGATTCCATCCGGACGCAAGGCAGTGGTATTGAGGATTGCCACACCCAACACGGCACAGTTGGTGGTAATGAGGGGCAGATATACGCCTAAGGATTTGTAGAGGGCGGGCGCCTTCTTTTGGATCACCATTTCCACAAATTGGACGAGAGCGGCGATGGTGAGGATAAAGGCTATGGTTTGCAGATACATCATGCCGGTGAGCAGATAGCGGTTGATGAGATAGGTGATGGATGAGGTGAGGGTCATCACAAAGATCACCGCCATCCCCATGCCAAAGGCGGAATCTATCTTTTTGGATACACCCAGATAAGGGCAAAGCCCCAAAAAGCGGGAAAGAACGTAGTTTTGGATAAAGATGGCAGTAATCGCCATCACAAAGATTTGACCAAGATATCCCATTAGTTCTTCTCCTTGATGATATTCATGACCGCCATCAGAAGACCAAGGGTGATGAAGGCACCGGGTGCCAAAATTGCCACTAACATGGGATCATAGGTGGAGGGTAACACCTGCATTTTGAGCCAGGTGCCATTGCCCAAGATTTCGCGGATGGTGGCAACCACCGATAGGGAGAGGGTGAAGCCCAGGCCCATGCCCAGGCCGTCTGCCATGGAATTGAGCACATTGTTTTTGCTGGCAAAAGCTTCGGCACGCCCTAAGATGATGCAATTGACCACGATGAGGGGGATGAAGATGCCTAAGGCTTTGTGCAGATCTGGCAAATACGCCTCCATTGCCATATTGATGATACTTACGAAGGCGGCAATCACCACGATGTAGATGGGAATGCGGATTTGGGCGGGGACTATGCCCTTGATGAGCGAAATCATCATATTGGAGCATATCAGCACGAAGGTGGCTGCAAGGCCCATACCCAGGGCGTTATCCACGGAAGTGGAGACTGCCAGCGTGGGGCACATCCCCAAGACAATCACAAAGATGGGGTTTTCTTTGATGATGCCTTTGGTGAGTTCGGAAAAGAATTTCATTGGGCATCCTCCTGAATGGTTTGGGCTTGTTGTTGCACGTGTTGTTGCAGAGTTTGGATGGCTTGTTTGAGGGAAGAGGCAATGGCGCGGGTGGTGATGGTGGCGCCGGAGAGGCTCTTGATCTTGCCGCCATCCTTATCCGCCATCAGGTCTTCCATGGTCTTACCTTGGAATTGTTTGGTAAAGTCAGGACCGGTGCAATTTGCCCCGAGGCCGGGGGTTTCGGATTGCTCCACCACCTTGATGCCAGTCAGCTTAAAATCAGGATCCACACCAGCCATCGTTTTCACATTGTCGCTGTATCCCCTTTGAGAGGCGATGAAGGTATAGCCCTGTATTTCCTCGGTGTCTTTGTTGCGGGCTATAAAATAGCTGAAATCCGGGGAGACCTCCACCTCTTCAAAGATGGAATCGGGTATCAATTCTTCACGGCTTTTGATGGCTTCCTCTTGTTTGAGAGCCTCTATTTGGGGAGCGGTGATGGAATTGACATAAGCCAGGATGCCTGTGGCAATCACGGTGACCACCAGCAGGATAAAGCCAAGTTTGAGATATAACTTCATTTTTTCACCTTCCCGAATGCTTTTGGTATGGTGAGAGCGTCTATGAGGGGAGTAAAGACGTTCATGAGGAGGATGGAATAGCTGACCCCCTCGGGATAGCCGCCCACAAATCTGATCAATACGGTGAGCACGCCACAGCCGATGCCAAAGATGATCCTTCCCTTGCGGGTCATGGGCGTGGTGCTATAATCCGTCGCCATAAAGAAGGCGCCTAACATGAGTCCTCCGGAAAAGAGGTGGAAGATGGGAATGGAAAAGCTGTAACCGCTACCGGGGATGGTGCCAAAGAAGAAGGTGAGAACAGCCACGGTGCCCAGATAAAAGAGGGGGATGCGCCATTCAATGATATTCTTCCACAAGAGCCAGGCAGCGCCAATCAGCAGGGCAAATACAGACACTTCGCCGATACAGCCACCGATATTGCCCCAGAAAAGGTTTTGCAGGGTGCTGCCATCGGTGATGCCGGTGAAGATGCGGTTGGCGAGGTCCATATTGGTGCCGGCATCCGCTGTGAGGCTATTCACGAAGGTGCTATCCCGCAGGCTTTGGGCGATATTGAGCGGGGTGGCGCCGGTTACCAGAGCGTGGGCTTTGCCAGATACTGCCTGCAGGTTGCTATGGATGAGATTGAGATTGGTGATGCCGCTTAAGGCTCCACCTTTGGGGGCAATCCAACCATCCGTCATCAGGGTGGGCCAGGATGCCAGGAGGAAGGCGCGTCCCAAGAGAGCGGGATTGACGGGGTTGTTGCCCAAGCCGCCAAACACCTGTTTGCCAATGGCGATGGCAAAGGCGGCTCCCACCACGGGCAGCCACCAGGGGGCATTGGCATGGATATTGTAGGATAATAAAATACCGGTGAGGAAGGCGCTGCCATCGGATACAGAGATGGGCACCTTGCGCAGTTTTTGGATCAACGCCTCCGTGAATACCGCGGAGACGCCTCCCAAGAGGGTGAGTAGCAGCGCATTGAATCCCCAAAAATAGACCGCTGCGATGAGCGCGGGAACCAAAGCCAACACCACATTCCACATCACCTTGGGGATGCTGCTGCTATCGTGGAGATGGGGTGCCGGCGATACTAATACTTTATCTTTCATATTTCTTGCCTGTCCTATTTTGGATTACGCTGGGCCTCTGCCCAACGCACTTTACCGGTTTCTATCCATTGCACCAAACGGATATGGGCGGGGCACACATAGGCACAACTGCCACATTTGATGCAATCATTCAGCCCCAGCTTGGCTGCCATATCCAGGTTTTTTGCCTTTACGTTCATTGCCAACAGGCTGGGCATGAGGTCCATGGGACACACATCCACACAGCGGGCACAGCGGAGGCAATCTTTTTCTTCCAAATCGTGGGCTTCACGGGTGTCAAAGATCACCAAGCCGGAGCTGCCCTTTGCCACAGGGGCATCCAAATTGGGGATGGCAAAGCCCATCATGGGTCCGCCGGAGATGTATTTGCCGGCAGGTTCGGTGAGTCCACTGCAAAAATCCACCAATTCACTGTAGGGGGTGCCGATGCGGGCTTTGAGGTTTTTGGGATTTTTAACGATGCGACCGGTGACGGATATCACTCTTTCTATCAAAGGTTTGCGATAGCGGATGGCTTCGTAGATAGCCACGGCGGTGGCCACGTTTTGCACCACCACTCCCACGGCACTGGGAAGTCCGCCGGCATTGGGAACCTTGCGCTTGGTGGCGGCATAGATCAGCTGCTTTTCTGCACCCTGAGGGTATTTGAGCTTGAGCGGCACCACTTCCAGAGCGGGGTCCTGGGCACAAAGCCTCTGCATAAGCTCGATAGCGTCAGGTTTGTTGGCTTCGATGCCAATCACGCCGCGCCGGGCATCCACCATCTTCATAATCAGCTTTAGCCCTTGGATGATATCCTCTCCGCGCTCTAACATCAGGCGATAATCTGCAGTGAGGTAAGGCTCGCATTCCACGCCGTTTAAGATCACCGTATCAATGGGCTTATCCTCTGGCGGGGAAAGCTTTACCACGGTGGGGAAGCCCGCACCGCCCATGCCACAGATGCCGGCGGCTGCCACGCGCTCTTTCATTTCAGATGGGGAAAGATTCATAAAATCTGCTTCATCCACCAGCTGCACCCATTCGTCTTGATCATCAGAGGTGATTTCGATTGCCACTTGTTTGATGCCGGTGGGATGGTAAAAGCGATCGATTTTGGAGATTTTGCCGCTGATGGAGGCGTGTTGGGGGATGGAAACAAAGCCGGAAGCTTCGGCGATTAGCTGACCTGTTTTTACTTCGTCTCCCACCTTGACAATAGGGGTGGAAGGTGATCCAATATGTTGGGATAAATGGATGACCACACGCGCCGGGGACGGCATATCCTCCACTGAGGCTGCTGCGGAAAACTGTTTGTGGTCTCGAGGATGTACCCCTCCAGGAAACGATTTATAGCTCATCAACGCTCCTGTGACTCACCTTGGGCAAGCCTTTATAATTATTTTGAAATCCACTTAAATTAAATAAGCATATTGGGCAAGCTATTTTTTTGGTTTTGGATTTTTCCATGCTGTAAAATGGACCTTATTGGCTTTGTAATCTGTTATGGGTAGATGGGTTATAAATAATAAAAAGGATAGTGCCTGCCGTTATCTATTTTCTCCACATGCACACACCCACGATGATCAGCATAAACTGGAGTAGAAAACACCCTTATCCCACTTCCTTGCCTATTGGATGCCGTTGTGATGCCGTTGCGATACCCAGCAATCCGCTGGGCATCGCAACGGCATCACAAGCACATCTCATAAGAAACAAGGCAGAAAGGCTTGATCGAGAGACAGCCAGAAAAACGGACTGTCTTTGGTTTCAGACAGATGGCTATGGCATTATATGGCTTAAAAATACGTGGAAATGCTTTTTTTGTGCGAAATAGGTTGACAGAATATGTTAGTGTGACGGGGGTGGAATGAAATAGAAAATAAAAGAGGAATAATGGCGCGTCTTTTTAGCAAAGATTATCACGTGCAATCTGCCACCTGGTATTTCAATCAGGCCATCATCGTATTAAGCGAAGGGGATTTGGAATACTGGCGTTCGGTGGATGAAAATGGATTGTCTCACCTCAGATTCTTTCCCACACCTGAGATAAAACGTCACTTTAGCGAGCATGTGCATGTGGTGTATGATCCATCCCAAGAGCAGATTGTGGCGCATAACTGTTCTGAATGTGGGGATTCGCCTAATTGCCGCCATTACCTCTCTGTATTGCGCTATGCCTATCATCATCTCAGCACTGATATCCTGGATACTCCGGCGGTGGAAACCAACCTGAAGGAAGATCTGCGCATGAGCGAGGATTGGGCAGCCGTTTTGGCAGACGCTTCCCTGGAAATAGAGGGGCTGTATAATCCCAAGATGCCCACGGTGAGGTTTTATTATTCCCGCTTTGCACAGATAGATATTCCACAATTGATAAAGCATATACAGGGCAGTGGGCAGGAGGTGGAATATGACAAAGACGTTTACCAACACAATATACAGGCTTTCAGCAATCCGCGCCTGAGCTTTTTGGAATGGCTGTATGCAAACAGGGCGGCGCAAAGCACAAAGTATGGCTATATCTCCCTCAATAAAAGCTTTCTGAGCCTGGTGTTTGATCGTTTGGGATTGTGTGGGGATTTTGTGCGCATCAAAGAAACTGGCGATCCTTTGAAGATACATCACAAGCCATATCCGCTCAGCCTGCGCATCGAGCCTGTGGGCAAAAACAGCTATGTGATGAGGCCGGTGATCGTGGATGAGATTTCCACCTGGGCGGTGGGCTATCCCACGTGGCTGCTGCTGCAAAACCAGGCATATCCTGTGTGGCTGCCATTGACCGATGAGAAAATCCGGCAACTGATGGATAATCAACTGGTCCTGAGCCTCAAAGACCTGGTTTACTATCGCACTGTGGTGTATCATGAATTGCGCCGTCATGATATCTATCTGGATTTTGACGAGCAGATACAATTGCCCTACATCGTGGATGAGGAGCCCAGAATCAGCCTGGAACTGAAGAAAATGGGAGAAATGGTGATCATGGAGGGGTGGCTGCGCTATCCTGCAGGTGAAGAGGTGCCGCTCTCTGTGACGCGCTTCAATAGCTCCCTGGTGCGCAGCGATTTTCAGAAAGATGACGAAAGTGGCAACGGCTGGTTTTATCTTGCCCCCGCTGTTTTTGAGCGCACCCAGGAATTGATGTCCAGATTTCCCCAGGCAGATAGAAGCCGGGTGGAGGAATTTTCACAGATCGCTTTTGAGGGTGATACGGCAATCATGGACCTGCGGCAAAAACTGGTAAAGATGGATGATGCGGATTGGGATGTGTTGGTATCAGAGGAGCTGAGCG
>JAAYQD010000017.1 GCA_012519465.1 Candidatus Cloacimonadota bacterium | reverse complement strand
GGGCATATCTCTGCCGCTTAACTCCATTTCCTTTTGTGGTGTTTCCCCGCCCCACCAGTTGCCCAAGGTGATGGAATGGCATTGGCGAAAGTCTTCCAATACATTGATGGGAAAGCTGTCGTAATAACACGCACCCTGCACCGGAGCGTGATCCTGCACCACTCCACAGCCGCTGAAGATGTTTTTATAGCATCCCAATAGCGCCATTTGCAAGGAGCGGGGCGTGCACAGCTGGAAGCTGCCATCATTCTCCCAAAAGTTATTCCGCTCTTGAAAGCTGAAGGATTCTTTCATATCCTCCACCCAGATGTGCGAATTGGCATAGGGACGGTTATCGCCCGCGCGGGGCACCCAATTACCTATCAGATGGTCATGCGAATTGATAAAAGGCAAATATGCGAAAGCATCAGGGATCTCTATGGAGTCATCTTCTTCAATACTATCCACCATCAGCTTGATGCTCAGGTTGGGCTTCACCAATTCAGAATGCAGCACCCCGGCGCCTACTTTGATGATCATGATCTCAGCTCTTTTACCCTCTTGGTAAGTTTGGGCAGCAGCTCAAACAAATCTGCCACTATCCCCAGATCCGCCACCTTAAATATCGGAGCGTCCGTATCTTTGTTGATGGCAATCACATAGTCTGCAGAAGACATCCCCGCCAAGTGCTGAATGGCACCGGAGATGCCCACCGCTATATAGATATCTGGCTTCACGGTCTTTCCTGTTTGCCCCACCTGATGGGAATAGGGTATCCATTCTGCATCCACGGCGGCGCGAGAGGCTCCCACAGCTCCATCCAAGGCTTCTGCCAAGGCTTCTACCAGGGCAAAGTTTTTGGCTTCCTTCAGCCCGCGTCCTCCGGCTACGATCAGGTTTGCCTCGGTGATATTCACCAGGGTGGTCTTCTCTTTTTCAAAGCCCAGCCATTGGGTGCTTTCCTCTTCGTCATCAAAAGCAATCTGCTCGCGGATCACTTCCCCTTTGCGTGCCTCATCACGGGGCAGGGTGTTCATCACCTTATGGCGCACGGTTGCCATCTGTGGTCTGTGATTGGAGGTGATGATGGTGGCCATTATATTGCCGCCAAAGGCAGGACGCGTCTGCATCAGATTGCCGCTTTCGGGGTCAAATTGCAGGCCTGTGCAATCGGCAGTTAAACCCGTATGCAGCTCGATGGCAACCCTGGGGATGAAGGAGCGGCCTATCACCGTGGCACCAGCTAAGATGATGGAGGGCTTATACTTCAGTGCCAGCTCGCTGAGGGCCTTGGTATAGCATTCATCACGGAAGTGCATGAGCTTGGGGTCATCTACCAGTATCACCTTATCAGCACCATGGGCGATCAATTCAGAAGCGAGGTCTTCCACATCGCTGCCCAAGAGCACAGCACTCACTTCACAGCCCATATCCTCAGCCAGTTCACGCCCTTTGCCCAAGAGCTCCAAGGTCACCGGAGCTATCACTCCGTCCCGCTGTTCCGCATACACCCAAAGGCCTTTATATTCGCTTTTATCGATTTGGACTTCGGTTTTTTTGCGAATCAAAATCGCATCCAAGGGGCATGCTTCCACGCAGGCACCACACAATGTACACTTGTCGAGATCAATGATGGCAAGCTTGTCCACCACCCTGATTGCATCATAGGCACAGGCTTTCAGACAAGCGCTGCATCCCACGCAACGTTGTTCTATTACTTCGATCATATAATTAAAAACTCCTGAGAGTAAGCCTTTTCAATAATCAAATCTTGTCAAGCCAAAATCGAACCTAAGATTACGGCAGCTTATCAAATCACAATCTTGAGGGATACCGCTCCTCAACCACAAGGGACCCACTGTTATGGATCCCCCTTGGATATCTGGTTCTTGCTTATCTTTTGCAGTGGCGCAAGCTTAGGGTCATGGCACCTCAGCCGTCACTTTGTAGAAATAATGCGTGGAGGTTGGTGTGATAATGTAGTATTTATTGGCGGTACTGGTCCAATAGGCGAATGTTCCATTGGGATCTGTCCTACGATAGATTTTGTAAGAGCTTGCAGCAAAGGGATACGTCCAATCCAATCTCAAATTGTTGCTATTGGGAACTTTGCTGATGGATAGCTGGGGTGCGGGCTGGGCCCCTGTGCCTTCCCAATAAATGCGGTTATAATCATCCAGTTCTTCGTCGGCTCCGCCAAAGTCTCCGCTCCAGTTTTCAAAATAAATACTGCCTGCATCCACGGTTTTGGCAACGTTGTACCTGCCAGACCAACTGTTGGCAGGAAATACAGCGCCGGTGATCGTCAGGTTTTGATTGTTATCGATTGTAAGCAATCTGCCGTTAGTAACGCCATTTTGGAAGGTACAATTGTAAAATGCATAATCAGTGTCCACCATACCTCCGGGTTTCACGTAAACGCCGTTGGTATTCAGATATTCGAAGGTAGTGAAAGCTGCCGTTATCAAACCGCCACTTTCGATGTTGATCACGTAATATCCCCAAACGTTTGTAATCATTGCGTGTGTTGTTTGGCTTCCCATACAACGGAGCCAACCTCCAGAATATACGGTGAGCATTTTACCGCCG
>JAAYQD010000244.1 GCA_012519465.1 Candidatus Cloacimonadota bacterium | reverse complement strand
TTTTCGTAGGTGCCTATCTTGTTGGCAATATCACCGTTGAGGCAGATGCGGTCGGCTCCCGTTATCACCAGGTCTATATCCTTTTTATAAAAGTAATATCCCGCGGCAGAATCAGCGATGATGGCGTGGGGGATGCCTTCCTGTTCCAATTCCCAGGCGGTAAGGCGTGCTCCCTGCAATCGGGGACGGGTTTCATCCACATAGACGAATATCTCCCGCTGTTTCTGTCTTGCCGCACGCAGGGGAGCCAGGGCTGTGCCCCAATCCACCGTTGCCAAAGCCCCTGCATTGCAATGGGTGAGGATGCGGCTGCCGTCTTTGATGAGCGGCAGACCTATCTGCCCTATTTGGCGGCATTCCATTACGCTGCGCTCGGCAAATTCACTGGCGCTCAGGATTGCCACTTTGCGGGCATGCGCCAGATTGGGAATAAACTTGATGGTGCTCTCATACACCTCTTCCAGGCCGTTGATGAGGTCGATGGCGGTGGGACGGGTGGCTTTCAGCTCTTCAAAGGCAGTACGCAAATAGTGGCGAAAGCCCTCATCAGGTGCACTCTGGGCAGCCAACGCCATGGCAAAGGCTCCGGTGGCTCCAATGGCTGGCGCACCGCGCACCGTCATCTCCACAATGGCTTTTGCCACCTGGCGATAATCTGTGAAACCCAGCGTGGCAAAGTGGAAAGGAAGCTGATTTTGATCTATCATCATCAGGCGCCCTTCTTCCCACCAAACGCTGCGATAATCCATACCATTTATCTTCATCTTCTATCCTTGTATCTTCACCCATCACTTGGGGATGGGCCTATCATCTTTGATGCGGATGGCGCTGGCATGCACCAGGTTGTCTCCGCTCACCAGATACACGTCTCCCTGTATGTGGCTGATGATACGCGCATTGATCCACCAGCCATGGAGGGCTTCCTCTCGATTTGCGGGAGAGCGGTGAACACCCTCACTATCTTTGGCATCAAAGAAGTAGATATCGCTTTGGGGCTCCAAATCTTCCGGGATGGCAATGCGCGTCCTGGCATAGAAGGAGCTGTTTATCTCGCTGCTATCCATGGAAAGGATAAATTCCGCCGTATTATACTTGGGCTCATACTTTACCAGCTTGCCCAGGCGGGCATACACCCAGGGACTGTCTGCCAAAGAAGCCTCTGCCACCAGATAATCAGCAGCTCCCACATAGTGAGTATCCAAGACCACGGCTCCGCTTATCCCATCTTCATCAGAGGATGACGCCACCATTATCACATCCGGCAAAAAGCGACGCACCCGCAAACGTGGGATACATCCCCACATCAGCATGGATGCCAAAATAAGAGTCAAGATCCAAGTGACTGCAGTTCCATTTGTTATGCGCTTCATAAGGCTGCATCTCCTTGTAAATAGTTTGAAGGCATAATCTCGGAAGATGCCTGTATCTGTCAAATCAAATCTGAAATTAGCCCCCAAAATCCCCTTTCTTCATACAAACAAATGCTTTGTACTGATAAGGCATACACCGGTGCAAAAGTATTTTTAGCCAATTGCTATCTGCCTGTATCTTAGGAGATTACCAGAGTATAGCTGTTTCCTGTAAATTGAGATACAGCCCCTTAATCCCCTGATATACATGTAAATCCCAGTTTACAGAAACACGCAAGGGATTGTGCTGCCAAGATTTAGCCACTTGACAAAAGAAGGGCTTTTTAAAAAACTGAATTCGCTCTCACCAAGGTAATCGGGTTGCGAGATAAGTTTTTGTTTTTCAAGTCATAGCGCCGTTCCGTGGGGAGTATGTGGATAAGATGTGGATAACTAATGGACATTGTAAGTTAATTCTTCACCACGTCCCGCCTTATTCATTCAAATATAATATAGTTAGCAGTGTCTAACCCATCTCTGAGACCGATGGTGGACATTGTGGATAAAAAAAGATTTTTAAGCAGGAAAGAGATGATGGATCAGGACATTTGGCAAAACATTTTAGATAAACTCGAACATAACATCAAGCCCCAGAGCTTTCGCACCTGGTTTACGGAAACCAGTTTGATAGACCTCAGCGATACGGAAATGACGGTGCGGGTGCCCACCCAATTTGCGGCAAACTATCTCAACCAGAGCTATGCCAACGCCGTGGAAGAGATATCCCGCAGCCTTTACAACCGTAACTATCAGGTAAAATTCGTGTCCACACCACCCTCCAGCAGCGGCAGCAAGGCGGATATTCCAGAATCCAAGGGCAACCGCGTGGCAGTGAATACCAAGCTGAACGAGCGTTTTAGCTTTGAGCAATTTGTGGTGGGGCGCAACAACAACTTTGCCTACAGCGCTGCCAAGGCGGTGGCGGAATCCCCCGGTTATACATACAATCCCCTTTTCATCTATGGCGAAAGCGGGATGGGCAAGACCCATCTGATGCAGGCGGTGGGCAATTATATCCACATGGAAGGGCGCAATTGCAACATCTATTACACCACCAGCGAAGCATTTACCAATGAAATGATAGATGGCATCCGCGGCAATAAAATGCCGGAATTCCGCGCCAAATTCCGCAAAGTGGATATCCTCTTGGTGGACGACATCCACTTCCTCAGCCGCAAAGAAGGCACCCAGGAAGAGTTTTTCCACACCTTCAACGCCCTTTTTGACAATAAAAAGCAGATCGTGCTTACCTCAGACCGCCCGCCCAAGGATATTCCAGACCTCGAAAACCGCCTCGTCACCCGCTTTGAAAGCGGCCTGCTCTGCGATTTGAAGAGTCCGGATTTTGAGACGCGGGTAGCCATCCTGCGCAAAAAAGCAGAGCCGGAAAACATTGTTTTGCAGGATGATACCTTCAATTTTATTGCCGAATCCATCTCCAGCAGTGTGCGCGCCCTGGAAGGCTCCCTCATCCGCATCCTCGCCTATGCCAGCTATAACAAGCTAAATCCCGAAGATATCGATACGGAGATGGCACAAAACATTCTCAGTGATATGATTACGGAAAACCGCAAGGAAATATCCCTCGATAATATCACTCAGGAAGTGTGCAATTTGTGGGGCATCACGCCCACGATGATCATGGAAAAGACCCGCCGCAACGTGGTGGCATTCCCCCGTCAGGTGGCGATGTATCTTGCCAACCTCCTCATTCCCCAGCTCTCTCTAAAGGATATCGCCCTCTATTTTAACCGCAAAGACCACACCACCGTGATCCACGCCAAACGCATGATAGAGAATCAATTCCGGGAAGACAAGGACCTGCGCGCCCAGATCGAGCTCATCATCAAAAACATCCGCAAATAGGAAAGCGAAGAGGCCTCCGCTCCGCCCATTCACTGCCTATGGAATTGGCTGAATTCGTGTGCCTCCAAGGGCATTACCACACTTTTTAGCCCCAGACCTGAGACATAAGCATCCAAATACCTTAAGACCGGATATTCCGTATAATAATGCCCGGCATCTATCAGGGGAATGGTGGCATCCAACATCTGATGATAGCTAAAATCTCCGCTGATATAGATATCCGCTTGGGCTTGTGCCGCAGCCAAGAGCGACCCTCCCGATCCTCCACAGATCGCAATCCGCTTTAGAGGAGCAGCCGTGTCCTTCCCCGCCGTCCACAGCCGTGGGGCGGGATTATGCAGGTTTTGGCGAACTTGCTGCATCAGATCATCCATATTAAGTGGCTCCGGTGCATCACACAAGAGACCCAAGCCATAGCGTGGATTGTGGTTTGCCACCGGGAAATGATACAGGGCCGGCGTCTGGTAGGGATGAGCCTTGCCAATCGCCATCAATACGGCATTCAGCACCGCTCCATCGATCATGAATTCCAGCTCCAGCTCCTCCACCTTTTGCAAACCCTCACCCTTGATGAAAGGGCGTGCATCTTCTCCAGATCGGAAACTGCCCGTGATGGGATGCACGGTGCTGCAGCTATCATAAGCGCCAATCACCCCGCCTCCCGCGGCAAACACCGCCTCCTGCACCGCCTGTGCATAATCCGGCGGCACCGTCACACTGAGATGATGCCAGCTTTGCCCCGTCTGCAGGGATAGAGGTTCCATCACCTGCAAGCCCAATCCCTCTGCCAGGGCATAATTCACGCCCTGGGGCACCACATCCAGATTGGTGTGCATGCTGATGACGGCAATATCGTTTTTGATGAGCCGCAAAAGCAGGGGATTGGTGATATTTTTAAGCGGTTGAAATATCACGGGATGATGGGAAAGGATGAGCTGGGCACCGCTTTCCAGCGCCATGTCCACAGCGCGCGGCGTCACATCCAAGGTGATAAACACATGCTCCACCACGCTCTCTTTATCTCCCACCAAAAGTCCACAATTATCCCACTGATATGCCAAAGCCACGGGTGCCAGGCTGTTCAGATGGGCAAGTACATCCTTGATCTTGATTGTTTTACTCTTATCCATATATTACACTATAACAAAGCCCGCCGGGGCTGTCAATAGCTTTTCGGCTGGAGAGAGCTTCCTGCCAGCCAATCCATATACTGGAGAAATGCTTTTTATGGTCCGTTGTTAGCTGGATACCAATAAATGACCACGACTAATTTTTGATCTATCTGAACCAATTCCACTGCATATTATCACCTCACTGGGGTTTGTGAGCCCTATACAACAAAACAAATCGCCATCTTTTGCTATCTCCAAAGACAGCATCCGCTTCTGATTGACTTCTTGCCAGCTGATGATATCCTGATGTAGCCCCCGCATGGTGGCGTTCTCAAAATAGACCACATTCATGGTGTTATCGTCTTTCATTTGGTCTCTCCTTCCATTTTTTCTATGCTTTTTGTCACTTCTTGCCTGTTAACCACCCTTGTCTCTCCTTTGTCTCGACAAGGGTGAGACAAGGGTGGTACAAGGGAGGCTAATGGGCTAGCTCATCCAAACAATAAAACAGACAATTTCGTGTCAATGAAAAGCTGACAACAAATATGTCTATGGGCTGTGCATGGGGCTCTATGCATCACCTTGTCCAATCATGACACACAACACTGCACAGTTTTTAACAGTTGACAAAAAACAAGAGCGTATATCTTTAGTAGAAAAAGAAAATCGCATCAACGAGGGAATAGTGAAAGAGATTATTAGAGATTTGCGCACTAAACTGGATGGTGGTTTTTTTGAGAAAGAAGAACACGTCCGGATAGCTATAGTGGCACGCATTTGCATGGCTTTGGGCTGGGATATCTGGAATCCGCAGGAGTTTTATACGGAATATCCTATCAGGATGAAAGGCAGAGATGGAAGTGTGGATGTGGCGTTGTTTCACAGCGATTTGAAGGATAGAACCCCAGATGTCTTTATCGAAATCAAAGCCGTTGGTAAGCTGAAGGGGAATATCGAAAGCTCTGAGGATCAGCTGCAGGAGTATAATTTTTATAATACTGCTTCGATTACAGTTCTCACGGATGGCAAGGTGTGGCGTTTCTATCTCTCTTCTGCCACAGGAACCTTTGCCCAAAAGCTGTTTTGCACCATCAACATAATGGAAAACGATGAGGACTTTATCCAGACTGTTTTCCAAAATATCCTCTCCAAAAGCCGCTATGCCCTTGATGCGGTGAATTATGCCAAAAAGATGCACTCCGATCTGAGACTCTCCAAAGATATTGAGCGGGCAAAAAGGGAAGCCAACCAGAGAATTGACGAAAATCCAGCCCTCAATATGTATCAATTGGTGCAATTGATCCTGAGGGAGCGCGGACGTGAATTTGGGATAGAGGAGATTAAAAGGCTTTGGGGTTATAAATCGGGCGTCAAAGAAGAAATCTCAAGCCAAAAAGAGGATTCACCTGCTCCAGATAAATTTGTTATAAAAGAAACACCAGAACCCCAGATAACGATTGGCGGTATAAATGATAGCTATACATACCGTAACATCACCCGGATATTTATCGTTGATGAGTGGCATGAAGTAAGGTATTGGTGGGAAGCGAAAAAAGTGGTATATGAGAGATTCTATGATGAACTGAAGAATGCCGATCTACCAAAACGCATGAGAATCATGGTGAATAAATCTGATCATTATATGCCTTTCACCTTGGATAGCAGGGGCTACGTTGAGGGACACGGTGCTGCAAATACAATTCTCAATGATATTAAAAGAGTGTTGAGTATCTTGGGGTATGATCCCCAAAAGGACATCAAAATTGAGAGCCAGCCATCCGGAGCAAAAAAGCGTGTTTATAGATAAAGCTGGGTAAAATTTATCACTTGAGCCATAATGCTGTAGTAATAAGAATTGGCTAAAGATTAAAGCAATCGATAGCAAGAATCTCAGTGGTTTACTTTACTGAAGGTTACCTTTGTCTGGATAGTTCTAGTGACCTATATGAGTCAGCCACAAATTCGCAATATGAATAGATTTGACACATGAATAATATGCTAATTTACTATAATTGGGTCAATTAGCCTTCTTTTCTGTAAGGCTATCTTTACTTAGGAAAGTTCTTATGCAAGATTTTAATCTGAGCCTTGCTCTCGTACTTCACAATAAACACTTTCACGTTTGCCTGAGACTCGGATTTGACAAGCTTACCGCCAGCAATTATATTGGCATTTTTTTCTTGAGATGCGTAATTAACAAAATAAACCTTATAATCCGCTTTGCTTTCGTAATTCACAATAAATACTTTGGCTTGATTTGACATAAACTATCTCCTTATCTTTGAGAAATTGTGCATCTATGGTCTTGATGCTAATCAATAGTTGAAGTAGATTACTTCATTTGGACAAAAGCCCAGGTTCTTTAAGATGACTTTTTTCATATTCCTTGAAAGAAGAAAGGGCAAGAATTGCTCCTTCCTTCAAGTTTCTTCATAGAGTTCACTGAATCTCCAGCAACTGTTTATGTCAAGTATAGATTTGATAATTTTGTTCAAGAAGTAAGGATAGAAGCGAGTGCGAATCAAGAAAAATGAGATTATTTCAATAAGAGCAGATAGCACAGGCGTGGGACACCGATCTTTGATGCAATATCGGATAAAAATTGTACTTGACACGGATTGTCTCAATGAAAACAATGCAATTTGATGCAAGACACTATATAAGGTGAAAGAAAAGAGGTTAGAATACACATCTTCAATAAACCTGAAACAAGGAATTGGAGCTTACGCTAACTTTTTGTATCCAATAGTAAATGATCCGTAGGAAGAGAAATGAAAGAAAAGGACAATGCTATCAGGCTGGAGACAGTAGATGTAAATCAGGCAGCCAAGATGATTGGGGTATCAGGCGCCACAATTAGAAATTGGTTAAAAGCAAGAATCCTTGATGAGCACTCTACTCTTACGGGTAAGATTGGTGTACAGGAAATCCACTCTTTAAATGACAAGATTGAAAGTGGAGAAATAAACAAACTGAAACAAAGGGCTAACAAATCTACGTCTAACAAAACTATTGTACCCAATGAGTATGTTTCACCAGATTCCACAAGAACAATCCAGTCTATTATTGATACATGTGTTGAGAAAGACCTCAATATAAATGATTCATTGTTCCATATTACCATAGCTTACCTGATCCATTGTGGAGAGATTTTCTGTGGAGATAATCCAGAGAATGAATTGAACGAGATTATCTTTAGATTTAGAAGAAAAGGGGTGGAAAAAATAATCCGGGATTGGGAAAAGAGTCATCTCATTGATATACTGCATCCCGTGATAGACATAATCTTGCAATTTTTCAAGAACCTTGAGGATCCAATTCAACAGGATTTATTGGGTGCCTTTTACCAGATTATGTCATCTGTGGGCTGTAAATCGGAAAAAGGGTCTTATTATACCCCACTTTCAATCGTTAATGAGATAGTATCAGATCACTATCAAGGGGGCATGAAATTCCTGGACCCGTGTTGCGGCACCGGTCAATTCTTGCTTAGCTGTGCAATGCAGGAAGGGTGCTATTTTAACGATCTTTACGGCATAGATATAGATCCTCTTGCCACTTTCATCGCATCAATCAACTTGTTGTTGGCATTTCCAGATAATGATTTCATCCCCAACATCTACAATTTTAACACACTGACCGATATCGATTTTGATTCTATTTTTAACGAATATGAGTGGATGCATAATAAATTTGACTTTATAGCTACCAACCCTCCCTGGGGGGCGGTATTGAACAAAAAAGAGTTAGCCCGGATGTATCCCGAAGTAAAATCGGGGGAGTCTTACTCATATTTCATCACTAAATGCCACGACCTCTTGAAAGACAAGGGTATCCTCTCTCTCGTTTTACCAGAGTCAATTCTAAATATCAAGATTCATAGAGATATAAGAGAATTTATCCTTACACATTTTACGATTACGTCCATCAGCGAATTAGGGAGAGCTTTTTCAGGTGTATTCACGAAAGTCTGCAGACTGGACATGATTCGCACAAAATCACAAGATAATCATGAGATTTTAATTAAAAATCAGGAAACCTCTTATCATCAAAAACAGAACCTGTACTCCAGCTTGAGTGATTTTTCCTTCATTATCCTCCACAATAATGGGGCAAACGAGCTAATTGACAAATTCTTTGCACATGAATATATCACATTGAAGGATAATGCTGATTGGGCACTGGGGATAGTGACTGGTAACAATCAAAAATATCTGTCTGACCAAGAAAGAGAAGGGTATGAGCCCATATATAGGGGAAGAGATGTATTGCCAATGCGACTTGATATTCCTCAGAAATACATTATGTTCAAGCCGGAGCTATTCCAGCAAGTTGCCCCTGAATGGAAGTATCGAGCAGATGAGAAACTGATATACAGATTCATATCAAGACGCTTGGTGTTTGCTTATGACAACAAAAAAGTGCTTACCCTGAATAGTGCCAATATATGTATACCAAGGTTTCCCGGCATTGACATACATGCTTTGGCAGCCTTATTTAATTCAAAAACATATAATTATCTTTTCGCAATTCGTTTTAATACCCATAAGGTTCTGAGATCCGATCTTGAGGAATTGCCAATCCCGATTGAATTTTTGGATCCAGCAAGCAAAATACACAAATTAACAGATAACTATGGATCAACCATGATCATGGATGAATACTTGATGGATTACTTTGCGTTATCCTCAAAAGAGAAAGACTTAATCAGAAACATGTAGCTACGAAGGACGTGACAATGGAGATACTCGAAAAGATTCTAAACACCCAAATTGAAAAATTGAACGATAATACACACAAAGAGTTGATACGTAGATTGGAGAGCTTGGTATCTGTATATCCTTTCAATCAGTTTGA
>JAAYQD010000243.1 GCA_012519465.1 Candidatus Cloacimonadota bacterium | reverse complement strand
ATCATGAAACAGGGTCAACCCCATATCCAAATCAATGATATCCTCGAGCTTGATCTGGACCCGGCCAATTATTCCGGCATCGATTACTGGTGCCAGGAGGCGCGTTCCCTGCGTGCCACCGTGATGCTCACCACCCCGCTGCAGTTCCTCCTTATTGGTGATATGAACCTCACCAAAGCGGGGTTCCATACCTTTTGGGCGCAGCTCTTGGATGACCAGGACAATGTCATCTACACTGGCGTGATGGCAAAGGGTGCCTTCTCCATCGAATACCTTTCCTTGGGTTGCCAGACGGTGGAGCTGGAATTCATGGATTTCTTTGGGCTTATCCTCACCCTGGCGCGTGATCGCTTCATACCCCTCACCCTCTCCTACATCAATCCCATCCAGATGATCACCAGTATCCTGGATCAGGTCATCAATCCCTCTCAAAATGAACCCGATACCCAGCTCTATACCAATGCCGATGTCCAAGAGCTCGCCTCCGCTCTTTCCCTCTCCAATCTCACCATCTCCAGCCAATACGATACAGCCCTCTGGCAGCCGTATGAGGTGGATAATTACCTGCTCCTTGATAGCCAAAAGCTCAGGTTGTTTACTGGTGATGTCGTGTTTGGGTTCAATCAGCAGGGTCAGGATATTTACCTGCATTTCAAACAAACATCAGGCCTCGATTACCGCTATCGAAAGTATCGGATACATAGCTATTACAATGTTGAATTGGTCGAATCAATAGATAGGTCTTTCCTTGATTCTGATATGGCAGACCTTTGGATAACCTCGCTGCCCAATCCCCACGTGAGCAGTAGCATCACCGTGGATCAAGGATACTATTATATAAAAAGGGGGATTGCATACTACCGCGGACCCGCCTCCATCTCGGCCGTCGATGTGGTGCCAGGCAGCTATAAAGCCGATGCTCTCCTGGGGGAACTCCTCACAATCTCAAACGCTGTCATCGTCACATATCCCAATGCTTTGGTCATCAAAAACAGAATCAACCCCTCGCTCCCTCTCCTCCTGATCGCTGACCCTCTGGAGGCAAATGTCGATTATGCAGATTCCTCCCTTCCCTCCCTCTCGGCAGTGGCGGTGGCGTCCCAAAATGCCCTGGATAATATCGCCGATCACTACAAAAGAGTATTGGCAGACTACCCCTTCCAGATAACGCTGAAAACACACCTCTATAGCTCGGATTATGCCAATCTCGCCCTCGCCTCCCCCTACGAACTCATCAACCACTGCATCACATTCCATACATACAAGGTGATCCCACACTCCATCAATCTCGATCCCGATACCCTCGAGATCACCATTGAAGGCAGAGCCCAATATGCCTGAACCAAACACCCAATACAGAGGCTAACTATGCAAAACACTATCATTAAAACCCTCAATAAACTGGCAAATAGCATCGAGAAAAACGCCGTCAAAATCATCGATGACGACAAAATAGTCGCCTGGGGAAAGCTGCGCCGCTCCATCAAAACCAAAGTGGACGCCCAAAACCTCACCATCGATGTCTTCGCAGATCAAAGCATCGCCCCCTACGCCCAATACGTCCACGAAGGCAGAAAAGCCGGCAGAATGCCTCCAGTAGGCCCCATCGAAGAGTGGGCAAGAAAAAAACAACTGCTCTCTCAAAACAACCAGTCCCTAAAGCTGCCCGTAAGGCTGAATACCAAAACAAAACTATCCGATAAACAACAAAAACTTGCGGATCAATACCACTCCCTCGCCTGCGCAATAGCTATCAAAATGAAAAAAAAGGAAATCAAACCCAAACGCTTCCTCATCGAAGCAATCGTCAAATCCCTACAAGAATTCATCTAACCCCAAAAGAACAAACCTAACCGCAAATCCTTCCAAACCCCCTGTCATTATTTCCAAACCGCTTGTCACCACACCCCCCGTTTTCCCCATTTATTTCCAAACCTCCCCTTTCGCCTTAACCCCCTATCATACATCAACATACACCACTACCCTCCCTTCCCAAACCCCCTGTCCCCCCATAACGACACATCAAGGCAATAGTCGAGGATTACCAAGCTATTTTTCCCCTTGACTAAATCCATTATAAATAAAAGGATGCAGATAGTCCATGACAAGTATGGAAAAACATTGCGAGGTCTATCCAATGACAAAAAACCCAAGAAGCAACCACCCGCTGGATGTTTGCCCGCCTTACAAGCGCCGCCTTGCATTCTGCTGCTATATAAGTTTTTCCATTCTGCTGATATTATTATCCGGCTGTGCCACCATCAAACCGGGGAATGCCCCCTCACTCCCCCAGAAAACCACCGATTTCAATGATTATTCCGTGTCTTACATGATTAACTATAGCAGAAGCCTTGATCCGGATCATTATTTTAAGATCAATCCCGAAATCGAAAAAGCACTGAGGGACCAAAATAGATTTCGCAGCGTACAAAACAAGAGATATGGGGATTCAGATATTCACATCTCTTACGATCTTTACACAGTGGACCTCCTAAACTGCACAGACCGGGCTTCCCAGGTTTGTTTTTGGCTCACTCTGGGGCTGTTCCCCGCCGTAAAAACCAGAGCCACAATCATATCCCACATAGAAATCACTCATGACGGGGTGAGCCAGGATTTTAAACTAAGGGATGATTATAAATACTGGATCTCCCTCCCCAGTTTGTTGTGGGGCTGGGCAAGCGGCTCCACACACACTTTCCCCAAATGGTCCCAGCTACTGGTACAGCGCACCATTGAGCTATTGGAGGGATCCAATATTTTTGAGCCATACATAGATTGGGAGCTGGAATAAGGCGGAGTATTTTCTGTTGGCTGGCTCTCCCCAAAAGCAAATACATATAATGCGGTATGACTTTGAAATTCCATCCATCATGCAGGTTTTTTGCCACAGGGTCGTATAAAGATTAAGCAAAACATATCTTTGGCATCATGATAAACATTGACAAGCCAAAGAAGATTACAAAACTTACACAACAAAGATAACTACTAAATGGAGAGAGACTTATGCGATATTTAAGCTTGTTACTGCTCGGTTTACTGCTACTGCCGATGTTCACTTTTGCACAGACGCCCGTATCCAAACAAGCCACTTTGGTGGAAACCATCTCCTCCGCCGAGGTCTTGATCGAAGCCAGCGGCATTTATATCTCCACAGAAAAGAATTTCAAGGCAAAGCTGAAGGATGTGGAAACCAATGGCATCACCCGCGCCACCGATGACGCCAAGCGCAGTGCAGTATGGCTCTTGGTGATGGGTGGAACGGATCCCATCCTGCGTGATCAGGAGGAAATTGACCTTTTCAACCTCAAAAGCTCCCAGCTTTACAACAGTGAAAGCCTCAGCCGTTATGTAACTTATGAGGATCAGCGCTTCATCAATCGCGTAAGTCTGGAAGAAGGTCGCGGCATCAAAATCACCAAACGTTTCAAGCTCAATAAAGAGCTGCTGCTGAGAGATTTGGAGGAAAAGGACATCATCAGCGGACGCCAGGAGCTTGCCGAGGCTTTGGGACGCCCCCAATTGATGGTGATTCCCCAGGTAGCAAAAGGCGTGAGCCCCCTGGACTTTATGCGCAGTGACAATTTGGCACAGCACGCCGCCACCGTCATCGAAAGTCACCTCACGGCAAAGCAATACGAGGTATTGGCTGCCCAACAATTGGAACAGATCACTTCCCTTTCCGGGCTCCAGAATATAGTGGCAGGCGGCGAGGAAGATATCGCCTACCAGCTTGCCCTCTCCATCGGCAGCGATGTATATCTCACCTATTCAGGTACTTGGGAAACCGCCTCCCACGGCACCAAGAGATACAGCATCACGGTAAGCGCCTATGAAACCACCACCGCCCGGCTGTTGGGCTCCGAAACAGGCTACAGCCAAGCCCGGCAGGGGGAATCCATGATCTGTGTGGAAGAAGCCGCCACCGGCGCCATCGATGCCGTATTGAGCCGGATTGATGCATATTGGCGGGACGACCTCCGCCGCGGCGTGCAATACAAGATTATCCTCAACCTGGATGGCTCATTCTCGGAGGATGAAGCCTTTGATTTGAAGGATGATTTGATCGCAGCTTTACAAAAGATGAGCCAGAGCTACAAGGAAGTGGCCAGCACCTCTCGCACCCTGGATTTGCAGGTGTGGGTGGATCCCGCCCGCTATTCCAGCTCCCGCAATCTCTATCGCGAGCTACGTACCAATTTCAGCCACAACGCCTGGGGTGCCGAGCTGAGCACCGTGAATCTAAACCGCAAGCTTCTCCTGCTGAAGCTGCAATGAAGGAGGTAAAGATGAACCGCCATATCCTGATTATTGCCTTGATCTTGACCCTGACATTCGCCACCGCCCTGACCGCCCGAACCCATATCCACGGTGTGGGCATAAGAGAAAGCCAAGAGGCAGCCTTTGCAGAGGCGCAGATGCAGATTGCCCAGCAGATCAGCGTCCAGATCCAAGCCACCAGTGAGTTCAAGAGCCTGGACCTCGAAGCAGAGGGCGTGGCATATTACAGCCAATCCATCGCCAAATCCATCCAACTGAGCGTGGACCAATCCATCAAAGGCATCGAGATCGTATCCAGCAGCGGTCTCGAGATTATTTCCGACAGCGAAAAGAGACTCAAATATGAAGTGGAAGCCCGTCTCAGCATTGCCAAACTGCTGAGCAGCTTGCAGGCGGAATTGGATGCACTGAAGACCTCCGCCATGTTCCTACTGTTGGATGCCCAGACGATGCTGAAGGACGGCAAACCGCTCTTTGCCCTCATAAATTATGACGAAACCCAAGCCCTCATCCCCGAGATCTATGCCAAAAAATCCATTTACGATAGCTTTGCCCCAACCCGCTATTATCTCCCTGAAGAGCTCTCGATACCTGCGCTGGAATCCTCCATGCGCGCCCTCATCTCCCGCATCAGCTTGGAACTAATCTCCGGCGATCATCAATCCGCCCCCAATATGGCAGATTTGCCCCAGCCCGTCGTCTTTGCCGCCATCTATCGGGGCGAATCCGGTGAGCGCATCCCCTTGCCCACTTTTCCTGTGAGGATCAGCTATGGTGATGGCACCCTCATCGAAACAGGGGTCACCGATGCCGGGGGCTTTTATAGCATAAAACCCAAGGCATTGAGATTGGAGGGAACGAACAAACTGATCTGCAGCCCGGATGCCAAAACGCCGCTGCCCCACCTTGCCCGCCTCTTGAATCTGCACACCGCCACCGCCACTTACGAGGTGGAAGCCGCAGAGCAGACTCTGGTGAGGATAAAGGTATTTGATGAATATAACAGCCGCCAAACAAGCCTGGAACGCAGCGTTGCCAGAGCACTTGATAACAGCATCTTCGTGGTTTCACCTGATGCTGATCTGGAGCTATCCGGCATCTTGATCGTGGAAAGCGTCCAAATGCAGGAAGGAATAAGTTCCCCCCAATTTGTGGCAAAGGTGCGTCTGGATCTCAGGTTCACCCGCCTCTCCAGCTCCCGCAGCCTGGGCACCTTCAGCGCGGATGGCGTGGGATTGAGCACCAAAGGCGAAGGGGATGCCATTAAAAACGCCATCGGCAAGGTGAATATCAACGCCCGCCGCTTTAGCGCCCAGCTGGTGGAATATCTGGAAGCAGAGTGGAGGTAAGTGCCCTTTGCCTAATCGATTCCTGCCATCTTCAATACTTTTTGAGGGGGTCCAGCCACCCGTAAAAGTTGATGGGGAAGCTCTTGATAATCCAGTTGAAACCCAGTTCCAGATGGGTGCGGTCCAAATTCACCTTAGCCAAATCGCAGCCAGAGTAGTAAAACTCTTCTCCATCCACATAAAAACCTGACGATATATTGAAGGTATAATGGCGGCTGATGCCTGCCGTTAGCTGCAAACTGGGGCTCAAGAGGAAGATTGCCCTGGCGCCCGGCTTGGCGCCCAAAGCCATCACCGAGCTTGTATAAGTCTTATCATTCTGCTCCGCCTCTCCACCAAACAAATCAATTCCTGCCGCAGCCTGCAAGCCCAGAGCCAACCTGCCCAGCCACAGCTTTTTATGCAACCCCAAAGATACGGAATAAAGGTCTGCGCTCACGTCCAGAGAGTTGTTTACCGCCAAAGAAATCCAATTGATCCGCGTTTCCAGATAGGTTTGGGTGATGCCGATAACGGGCGCCAGATTGTAGGATAAATCCACATTGAGCCCAACCCCACCTCTAATCTTATGATAAGGACTGACCCCATAAATGGCAGAAGCAGGGATATCCATGTCTTCGATGTAAACCAGATTGGCTGCTATTTCCATTCCCAAACGGGGGTTTTCCTGCAACACAGCTCCCGGCATAATCCGCGATCCATAAAAGAGCTTCAGCTCCGAAAGCCGCTCTGGGTGACGGGTGTTATCCACGTTTTTGATCAATCTTCCATAGCCCACACGTTTGGTTTTTTGGTTCCCTTTGCTATCTTCAAAGATTTCATTGATAAAAAAGGCATCATCCAGATGCACTCCCTCGCGCCTGCCCAGATTGGAGGAATATGTATTGGCAGACAGCTTTTGCACCACCTGGGCGCTGAGGCAAAAATTGGGGATGCCCTTCATCACCACACTCAGGTTTTTCACCCAGGTTTGCATAGCATCATAAACGGCATATTGGTTTTCGCTCACCACATAATCTCTATTGCCCAAGCTGAACTTCTGATAGCTTTTAACGCCTACAACCGCCGAGCCTATTCCGCCTCTGGAGCCGGATTCCACCAGCTGGATATCCACCTCATCCTGGGCGCTGATATTCACCTGAAACCAATAGAAGCCGCCCTCAATCTCATAAGAGATATCATCTTTTTCCTGGGTTCTCTCCATCTTGCTTAAGTAAGGCAGATACAGATATGCTGAATTCATCAGGATGATCAGCTGCTCCTCCGTGAGCCCGTAATCCTTGCCTTTTATGCGCGCCAAGCGCAGCCAGTCCGATTCATATTCCAAGCCTGCGCGCCGCGCCTGTTGTATATCCGGGTCCTTGAGTATCCGGGCAATCTCCTGCCCCACAGTTTGCTGCAAAATCTGCTCCAGACTGCGTGCGCTCATCACTCCCTGCCCCCTCACCTGTCGCCAAAATTGCTGTAAAGACTTATCCGTCAATTGGTTAAAATCGAAGCGAGGAACCTCGATATATTCCT
>JAAYQD010000242.1 GCA_012519465.1 Candidatus Cloacimonadota bacterium | reverse complement strand
ATGCCTTGCCCTATGATGTATCGCTGACAGGCTTTACCAGCACCATGTATGTGGAGCGCAACGACCGCTTTGACGAGAGCGTTGCAAAGAGCATCTTTATGATGTCATCCTCCGCGGGCAGGTTTGTAAAAGAGGAATTCTTGGACAGGTATCCCACCTTTGACACACGCAATCACACTTTCAGCTACCGGATGCATTACCGGGCGCAAATCCTGCCTCTGGAAAAGGTTTACAACCCCTCAATGACGATGGATGTGAAAATCAGCGAAACCCTTTTGCACAGCGGGGAACAATTTAGCCTCAGCATCACTCCCAATACAGACGGTTATTTGTATATCTTCAACTTTTTGAGTGATCAAAGCGTAGTCATGGTCTTTCCACGGCAGGATATGCAGGATAATCAGCTTGTTGCCGGACAGCCCTGGAAACAGAATCTAAGCGCTGTGTGCGACCCTGATAAAGACTTTATCATCGAAACCCTGTATATGATCTTTAGTGCAGACAAGATAGCGGGTTGGGAAGCTTTCCAGAGCAATAGGAATGAGGCTGATCTGGTTTTCAGCACTGGGGAAGAGAGCTTTATCCTCTTCAATGACTGGCTGGCAAAGAGTGACCCCGCCCGACGGTTGGAGAAGATGGCACAACTGCATATCTATCGCTAAGACTTTGAGGAACAAACCACTTGACAGAAAAACAAAGAAAAACATCATGCCAAAAATGAGAAATTAGAATAGAGGGAAGATATGCAAAAGAAGCTGCTATGGATGCTGACCTTGCTAAGCCTGATGGGTTGTTCTACTCAGAAGGTTAGCAATACTCCAATGGTTAGAAATACCCAGACGGTGAGCAATGCTCAGAGGGTTAGTAATATCCGCTCGGAATGGGTGGAAGAAGGTGGGTATTATATTATCACTTATGATTTGAGTGGGAAAGAAGGCGATACATACCTTGTGAATCTTGTGCCTTATTTGGATGATTTGGAAGTCACAAATCTAACGTTTGTAGGCGGACAAAGGGAGGATGATTTTGTAAATCCGGGTAAGAATCTCAAACTCTATTGGCATCCCATTTTAGAGGGTGTTGGACAAGGGAACTGGAGATTTAGAAGTAACACTTCAGCTATACCAAAGAACATGATTTACGTTGAAGGCGGCAGCTTTATGATGGGCTCAAATGATGGAAGAAGTAATGAAAAGCCTGTTCATAAGGTGACGGTATCATCTTTCATAATTGGTAAATATCAAGTGACGCAAAAAGAGTGGAAAGAAGTGATGGGGACCAATCCATCTTATAGGAAAGGAGACAATTTGCCTGTGGAGCAGGTCTCGTGGTATTCTGCTATCAAGTATTGCAATTTACGCAGTATGGCAGAGGGTCTTACCCCTGTTTACAGCATCTCCGGTTCCACCAATCCAGCCTCATGGGGCGAGGTGCCTACAAGCAGTAACTCCACTTGGAATGCCGCTATCTGCAATTGGATTGCCAATGGTTACAGATTGCCCACAGAGGCAGAGTGGGAGTATGCAGCACGGGGCGGCATAATGAGTAAGGGATATAAATACAGTGGCTCAGACAATATTGATACAGTGGCATGGTACACTGGCAACTCAGGGAGCAAGACCCATGCCGTTGGCACAAAGACAGCCAATGAATTAGGTATTTATGACATGAGTGGTAATGTCTCTGAGTGGTGTTGGGATTGGTATGGTGGTTCCTATTATAGCGGTAGCCCTGCTAATAATCAGACGGGTCCCACGAGCGGGTCGAACCGGGTGCAGCGGGGCTGTGGCTGGAGCGGCAATGCCTATTACTGCCGAGTTACATATCGTGACTACTACTACCCGAGCTTCAGCAGCGACCACATCGGCATCCGCCTCTGCAGGGCGGTTTGGTAACCTTTTATATTTCTTACTTTTTTACCTTAAGATGTACAAATATAACTCTCGGCTAAGCAGATTTGGCTGCGCTTCCCCAAAGCGAAGCCAGGGGGCGCAGCCAAATCTGCGAATGAGACACCCTGTGTATGGGGGTCAGGGGGATTTTTCCCCCTGCACCCCCATGACCGATAGAAGTTGGTGACTAATAATGTTAAACCTTTATTTTACACTAAATAATGTAGGGAGGATGAAATGAAAAAGCATTGGATAGTATTTGTGTTTTGCCTTGTGGTAATTTCTATATCGGCAAATGTGATAGATGAAGCGCGAGCTGTTAAAAGCTGGCTGGATATTCCTTTTTCTGCCGCTACATTTGAGGCAGAGCGGGATGCCAAGATAAGTGAATGGGAAAACCATGTAAAAGGTGAATTTGAGACTACGGCGCAATTTGAACAGCGCAAGAAGGATGCCTCAAATAGGATTGCGGCAATAAATAGGGAGTATCAACAAAAGATTGCCGATGCCAGAGCCGCCCATGAGAATCAGCATGCAAAGCTTAGGGTGCGCCTGCAGACACTGCTCAATTCCAGTCGCGAGACGGTTGTGGTGAGCGCAACTTTGGGAAGATATAATGCCGATACTCAGAAATATGTAGTTTCCATACCTCAGCGCGGCTTTGATGTTGTAGTACCTTTGGATAAAGCGCCGCAGGTTAAGGATAAGTTTAATCAATATCAGGTCAAGGCAACACGGCAGCTCAATGAAGAACTGGAGTGGGAATATCTGGATGCCCGCCTGGAAGGTCCCCTGGGTGTTTTTTCCTCAACAGATAAAGCTCCTGCTTTGGGGCAAACGAGTGTGACGCAGAGCTTCTTCCCTCCGGATTTATCTGCCACGGTAAGCTTCAGCGAACCCAGCGGCAATGATATGTTAGATGCCGAGGAAACTGCCACTATTACTATCTCAATCAAGAATAATGGTGAAGGCAGTGGGAACATGGTGGAGGCTACCTTTGAACTCTTGAATGCCCCCGGCGTGAGCTTTGCCCGGCAAATCTACTTTGGAGAGGTGAAGGCTGGAGCCACGGTAACCAAGACCCTGCAATTAGTGGCGGGGATGGACACCAAAGACGGTACTGCCCAGCTGAAGATACGCTTTAGTGAACAAAACGACTTTGCCCCCAATGACGTTAATCTCAGCTTTGGAACCCGGGCATTATTGGCTCCGGACGTATATGTATCCGATATAGGGATCGATGATTTTAATAAAAATAACAAGCTGGAACCCGGAGAACAGGCAGAGATTACCGTGCGCCTCCACAACCGTGGGCAGGGGGTGGCAAAGAACCTGAATGCCCAAGTGCTTCTGGGAGATGCAGTGTTCTCTTTGGGAGATAGTGCCACCAGTTTCAGGTTGGGCGATTTGGAGCCGGGGGATTACCAGGATATCAAATTTATGATGGTGAGTGCCCCTACTGCCACAGCCCTGAATGTGTCTTTGGATTTGATAGAGAGCAGGCAGCAATTTAGCAAAAGGAATCTGCCTTTGAACTTGGCATTCAACAAGGTGGAGCGCACGGCAGACCAGATGGTTGTTACGGGTAGGAACCAGCAATCCCATATATCCAGTGCGCCTGCGCTTTCCATCGATATCGAAAGAGATATTCCCCAGCGGACTGAGGATAAAAACCGTTGGGGCGTAATCATCGGCATTGAAAACTACCGTAATGTTTCGCCGGTTAGCTATGCCCATCGTGATGCCCAGTGGATGAAAGAGTATTTTATGAAAGTATTGGGCATCCCTGCTGCCAATCTATATATGAAGACAGACGATGCTGCCACCTTGGGCGAATTGAAAGCTGTGTTTGACAAGGGTGGATGGCTGGGCAAGAATGCCGGTAAAGCCAATAGCGAAATCTATATCTATTTCAGCGGGCATGGAGTTCCGGACGCCGATGGCAAGCAGGCATACCTTTTGCCCTATGATGGCAATCCCAATTATGCCTTTAGCACTGCCTACAGGTTGGAGCAATTTTATGACAACCTCTCCCAGATCAAGGCAAAGAATATCACCGTGTTTTTGGATAGCTGCTTCAGCGGGGCAAACCGGGAAAGCGAGATCATCTTAGCTGATGCCAGAGCGGTATTTATCGTGGCTGATCCCCAGGCTACCGCCAAGCATGTGAGCGTGTTTTCCGCCGCTAACGGCAATCAGATTTCCAGCGGTTATGCGGATATGCAGCATGGACTTTTCAGCTATTTCCTGATGAAGGGTCTGCGCGGGGAAGCAGATAGCAATAATGACAAGAAGATCACCCAAAAGGAGCTGTATGAATATCTGCAGGAGAATGTGTCCACACAGGCACGGAGGATGGGACGGGAGCAAGACCCCACGCTGCAGAGCCATGATCAGAGTAAGGTGATTGTGAGTTGGTGAAGGCGCAAGCGGAGCTTGCGCAGGGGTTAGAGGCCAGAGACCAGGGAGGGCTCGCTTCGCTCGAGGCTCGCTTCGCTCGAAGGTAGGCGCTCTACGAGCGCATGATTTTGACCTGAACTGACGTCTCTCCGAGACTTTGAGGGGTTTGCGCAGCAAGCTAAAGCACCGGAGGTATATCAGAAAAGTGCATAAATGAATTGACACAACAACCCACTTGGATTTTGGCGTATCTATAGAGTTATTGCCTTGAGAAATCATCATTTTTCAGAGCAATCTGCTTTACAAAGCAAAGGATCGATTCATGCACAAAGACCATGTAAACCTCGACGCCCTGATGTATAAATATCGCGATCAAAAGGGCGCATTGATACCTCTGTTGCAGGAAGTTCAGGACCTGGAAGGCTACCTGAATCCTGACACGATGCGCTATATATCTGCCAAGCTGGATATTCCTGTGGCAGAGATTTATGGCGTTGCCACTTTTTACTCTATGTTCAGGCTCAAGCCGCAAGGCAAACATATCATCCGTATTTGCAAGGGCACGGCGTGTCATGTGTCCGACGTGGATGCCATCAAAACGGCTTTGATGGATTATTTGAAGCTGGGGCAAGGCGAGGATACCACGCAGGACTTTCGCTTTACCTTGGTGGAAGTGGCGTGCCTGGGCTGTTGCAGCCTGGCGCCTGTGATTATGATAGACGATCATACTTATGGCAAGCTCACCCCTGATGCCATTGCCGGCATTTTGGATAAATACGCATACTGATGGAGACTGCCGTGGAAAAGACGATAATTAAAGTGGGATTGGCAAGCTGCGGAATAGCAGCCGGCGCTCAGGAAGTGTATGATAGATTAGAGGCGTATCTGGCAGAGAATCCTTTGCCTGTACAGCTTAAGCAAACTGCTTGTATCGGGATGTGTTTTGAAGAGCCCGTGGTGGAGCTGAGCGGCATGCCTCAAGGCACCATCACCTTGGGTAAAGTGGACGCAGACAACATCATACCATTGATAAATGAATATATACAGGGAGGCACCCCAGCTTCCCATGTGATATTGGCAGAAAATTGTGATGCCCCGCGCAACGAGCTTTTGGCATCCCAACAGCGTATTGTGCTGAGTAATTGTGGTGTGATAGATCCCACCTCGCTGGAAGATTATGAATCCCAAGGCGGATATCAGGCATTGCGCAAGGCATTGGCAATGACACCCGAAGATATCATCTCTGTGGTGAAGGATGCCGGATTGCGCGGCAGAGGCGGAGCAGGCTTTTCCACCGGAGTCAAATGGAGTTTTGCCCGTGTGGCGCCGGGTGATAAGAAATATGTGGTGTGTAATGCCGATGAGGGAGACCCCGGAGCTTTCATGGACCGCAGCGTTTTGGAGGGAGATCCCCATAAGATCATCGAAGGGATGATCATCGGCGCTTTGGCCATTGGAGCGGATGAGGGCTATATCTACTGCCGGGCGGAATATCCTCTGGCAGTGCATCACCTCAATATCGCCATCCAATCTGCCACTGCCAAAAACTATCTGGGGCAAGACATCTTGGGCAGCGGCTTCAATTTTAGCCTGAAAGTAAAGGAAGGTGCGGGAGCCTTTGTGTGTGGCGAGGAAACAGCTTTGATGCACTCCATCGAAGGCAAGCGCGGAATGCCCACCATCCGTCCTCCTTATCCCAGTGAGAGCGGTTTGTGGGAGCTGCCCACCAATATCAACAACGTGGAAACCTGGGCAAATATCGCCTGGATTCTATTGCACGGTGCAGAGGAATTTCGCAAGATGGGAACCAAGGATTCCCCGGGAACCAAGGTCTTTGCCTTGGCGGGCAAGGTGGCAGGCAGCGGTTTGATTGAAGTTCCCATGGGGATCAATATCCGCGATATCATCTACAAGGTGGGCGGTGGCATGAAGAGCGCCCTGCCCTTCAAAGCGGTGCAATTGGGAGGCCCCAGCGGGGGTTGCATCCCGGAATCGCTGTTGGATACCTTGGTGGATTATGAGAGCATCAATGCCACGGGTGCCATCATGGGCTCCGGCGGCATCGTGGTGATGGATACCGGCACCTGCATCGTGGATGTGGCGCGCTACTTCCTCAATTTCACCCAAAATGAATCCTGTGGCAAATGCACCTTTTGCAGATTGGGCACCCTCAGGATGTTGGAAATCCTCACCCGCATCACCCAAGGCAAAGGGGAGATGGAGGATTTGCAGCGTTTGGAAGATTTGGCAATGAATATCAACAAGAGTTCGCTGTGTGGCTTGGGGCAATCCGCTCCCAATCCGGTCCTTACCACCCTGCGCTATTTCCGTGATGAATACATTGCCCATATCGAGGAGAAACGCTGTCCGGCAAAGGTGTGCAGTGCCCTTCTCAGCTATCGGATAGTGGAGGATAAATGTATTGGCTGCACCCTGTGTGCCCGTGTGTGTCCGGTGAATTGCATCTCCGGCAGCGTCAAGAATCCGCATGTAATAGATCAGGAACTTTGTATCCGCTGTGGAGAGTGTTTTAAGGCTTGTAAGTTTGATGCGATTGTGAGAGAGTAGGAGAAGACAATGATTGAAGTGATTTTGAACGGGAAAAAGATAGAGACTGAAGAGGGCATCAGCATCCTGGATCTGGCAAGAAAGGAAGGGATACAAATCCCCACATTGTGTCATGATGACGAGCTCAATCCTTATGGCTCCTGCTGGGTGTGTGCCGTGGAGGTAAAGGGGCGCAAGGGCTTTGTGACCTCATGCGGAACCATGGTGAGCCCGGGGATGGAGATAGTGACCGATAGCGAGGATATCCATGCCGCGCGCAAGATGGCGCTGGAACTGTTGATCTCCAATCACTATGCAGATTGTGAAGCTCCCTGCAAGCTGGCGTGCCCTGATCATGTGGACGTACAAAGCTATGTATCCCTGATAGCCAACGGTCAATACCATGATGCGGTGAAGGTGATCAAAGACACTTTGCCCATGCCCCTATCCATAGGCAGGGTGTGTCCTGCATTTTGTGAGCAGGAGTGCAGACGCCAGATAGTGGAAGATTCCGTAGCCATCCGCCAGCTAAAGCGTTATGCCGCAGATGAAGACTTGGGCGATGTGTGGAACTATGTGCCGGCAAAAGAAGAGCCCACGGGCAAGAGGATTGCCATCATCGGAGCCGGACCCTCGGGGCTTACCTGCGGATATTATCTTACCAATAATGGCCATGAAGTGCGCGTGTTTGAGGCTGCTCCCCAGGCGGGTGGCTGGCTACGCTATGGCATCCCGGAATATCGCCTGCCCAAAGAGATATTGGATGCGGAAATAGATCTGATGTGCCTGAATGGGATGCAGATAGATTATGGCATCTGCCTTGGCAAAGACGTGTATTTGGCTGAGCTTAGCAAAAGTTATGACGCCGTGTATGTGGCAATTGGTGCCCAGAAGGCTGTACCCATGCCGGTGAAAGGCAGCGATTTGCAAGGCTGCCACTTGGGTGTGGACTTTTTGAAAGCACACGCCATGGGCGATACCCCACACTTGGGGAAAAAGGTGGCGGTGGTGGGCGGCGGCAATACCGCCATCGATTGTGCCCGTACCGCTATCAGGCTGGGCTGTGAAGTATCGGTGATCTATCGCCGCACCCGGGAAGAGATGCCGGCGGAATCCTTTGAAATAGATGCCGCTGCCCAGGAAGGCGTACAGTTTCACTTCCTCTCCAACCCAGTGGAGTATCTGGGGGATGCAGGCAAGCTGACCAACGTGGTGATAGAAAAGATGAAATTGGGTGAGCCGGATTCCAGCGGACGCAGGCGTCCAGAACCCACGGGTGACTTTTTTAATGAAGAATTTGATTCCATTATAGCCGCCATCTCGCAGGTGCCGGAGGTTGATCTCTTTGCCGAAGAGGAAAACAAGATTGACGGTCAGATCATCCCCTTAAGCCGCTGGCAAACGGTGGTATCCGATGAAAAGAGCATGTACACGGGCTTGGATAATGTGTTTGCAGGCGGAGATTTCCGCCGTGGAGCCGCCACCGCCATTGAAGCCATTGCAGATGGAAGAGCGGCAGCGGAAGCCATTGACAGATATCTGAAAGGGCAGCCCATCCAGCCGCGACGTGCTGAATTTGACTCCAAAAAGGGCTATCGCATAGAAGATATCTCCACCACGGAATATGAAATTTATCGCCAGATAGAGCGGATCAAGATGCCGGAATTGCCCCTGCCCAAGGCTGTGAGCACCTTTGAAGAGGTGGAGCTGGGCTTTAGCGAATATCAGGCACGCAGCGAAGCATCCCGCTGTTTGGAATGTGGATGCCAGATCAATGAAACCTGTGCCCTGAGGGAGTATTGTACCGAGTATGAGGTGGATGCGCTCAACTTCCCCGGCAGCATCAACAAGCACCCCATCGATCACACCCATCCCTATATACTGCGTGATACCAATAAATGTATCAACTGTGCTCGCTGTCTGCGCACCTGTGCCGAGATACAGGGGCCGGCGGTCTTGGGCTTTATCCACCGTGGTTTTGCCGCTGTGGTGGTTCCAGAGTTTGGACAATCCCTTACCCAGACCACCTGTGAAAGCTGTGGCAAATGCATCGCCGTATGCCCCGTGGGCGCTTTGGCAGAGCGCAATGCCCACTACAAGCTGAATCCTCTTACCAAAGATGAAACGGTGCAAAACTGTGGCTTGTGCGGCAGTGGCTGCTATATCAAGGTGGAAACGCAAAGCGGTGTGCCCACCCTGATTGAGACTCCGGATGAAGACGATTTGCAGCGTTTTAACGGGCGTAACCTCTGCTTTAACGGACGTTTTGGCTGGCAGGCGCTGATTGCACCCAACAGATTGAAACAGCCGCGCCTGCGTGAGGGAAGCGTGTGGAAGGATATCAGTTGGCGAGAAGCCAGGGAATTGATCAGAGCCAAGGCAGCGCAGGCAAAAACGATGCGTTTTGAGATTTCACCAGATATCACCACGGAGGAAATGCTGATAGCCAAAAAGGCGGCGGAAAATGCCAATGCCGTGTTGCGGGCGGATGCCTCCATCCTGCATCTGGGCAAGGCGTCTTACTTTGTGAGCCCTGATCCCCAGCCGTATGGGCGTTTGGACGAGTATGACGAATACATAGTGTGTGATGAGGTGGATTTGGTATTGCGCACCATGCTGAGGCTGAGGCAGCGCAAGGGCAAGAAGCTGATATTTGTGGGAGATTCCCAGGCTCCGTGGCTCAGATTTGTGGATGCCAAATATGACACCATAGAGGAGCTGCCCCCAGGTGGCAAACGCCTTTATCTGTATAATATCAACCGCATCAGCACCCGCGGCGCCTGGCAGGTGTGGAAGCTGGCGAAGGATAGTGAAGACTTTCCGCGCAATATCATGGTGGGTACCCATCATCCCAATTTGGGTGGCTTGATAGCCATCGAACCCAGCTTTGCCCCTGCCGAACCAGCCGATTTTGTGATGGTGTGGGGCGCCAAGCTGAGAGATGAGGATTGTCTTTCCTTCCAGGTGAGCATCCAGCATTTTGAGGATGACAATTCCCGCGCAGATCTCCTCTTGCCACAGGTGTCGTATCTGGAGATAAGCGCCAGTATGCTTGGCAATTATGGAGCGGTTAGCTTTTTCCACGATCCTGCCAAGAGCAACAAGCTGTGTGAACTCTTGAAAGTATTTTACGAGCTGGGCTGGATCACGCCTGCCCTGGCTGATATAAACCCCTGGAATGCCATGGCAGACGAGCTGATAGAAGAGCTGAAAGGCAAGCCCTATCCTGTATTTGATCCTGATAGCGTGAATCCTGCTGATCTGGATAACGTGGTGCGTCCTGCCATTTCTGAGCTTGATATCAAGATGGCTGCCCTCTTTGAGCGCCGCAGGAATATCTCACAGCCATTTACCTCCTTCAAGCCTTGAAGATTGCAATCGCATAAAACTAATTTCCATTGACAGAAAACCTTATGTATTTCATAAGGAGAGTCATGAATCTAAAAAACGGAGATTTAATGCCCGAACATAGCTACAACTTTCATCACTTCATGCCTGCCGATGTGTGGCGCTGGAAGATGATTGAAAGTGAAATAGATCAGGTGCTTGCCCTGTATGATTATGAGGAAATCCGCCTTTCCATATTGCAGGATTTTAAGATAATCAACCGGGGTATCTCAGCACCAAAAGACAAATTCCAGACGGGAGAGGCAGTGGATGACACGCTCACCCTCTGCGCTGTGGATAACGATCAATCCACGATATCACTGCGTCCGGAAGGAACCATCAGCGTGCTGGATTATGCAGCCCAATACCTTGCCGAAGACGAACTGCATAGATTGTATTATCATGGTCCCATGTTCCGCAAAGACCCACAGGGTAAACCGCAAGAGTTTTATCAATTGGGAGTGGAGCTATTGGGCGGCAGCAGCATCCTCAGCGAAAGTGAGGTGATCTCCTTGGGGATCAGGCTTTGCAAATCCCTGGGATTGGGTGAAGTGACGCTGAAGCTGAATAACTTTGGCTGCAAAGGCTGCCGGCAGGAATTTATCAAGGAGATGCGCAAATTCTTGGCAGAGTGTGAAAGCGAGCTGTGTGTGGATTGCTTTGCCAAACTGAGCGTTAATCCCCTTGAGCGCAGACGCTGTGAAGATCCAAAGTGTTTACAAATCCTCAGCCAGGGTCCCAAAATCACGGACTATCTGTGTGATAGCTGCAATGCTGACTTTGTGAAGCTGAAAAAGATACAGGCCAATCTGGGGCATAGCTACCGCATGGATCCATTTTTGTACAAGAACTTTTCCTATTATAATGGCACTGTGTTTGACTTTGTATTGGGACAGGGCGATAATGAGATCATCATTGGCGGCGGCGGCAGATATGATGAGCTATCAGAGCAGATCACGGGCAAAAGCATGCCTGCCGTGGGCTTTTATCTGGATATGGATACCATCTTTGACATCCTGAAACAGCGCAGCGTCTATGAACCCCAAAATGGCACCTTTGCCGTGTATCTCTTTGCGGAATCCAGCTCCATGGATATGATGCTGTTACAGATCACTCACGAGCTGCACGCCTTGGGTGTGAGAACCGTATTTGGCATCAATGGCGATGAGCTGTCACAGCAGATGCAGCGGGCAAAGCGCAAGGGCTGTAGCCTGCTATTTGCCATCCGGGATCAAAACATCCGTGATGGCAAGATCCTGCTTTATAATCTGATCAAAGAGCATCAGGAATATATCCCTCTCTCGGATATATCCAATGCTGTATTGGTGGCACGCAAAGCCATCAATAATGAATGATATAGAAAACAAAGGAGCTGAAATGAAAGCGATTTCCACAACTTTGGCAGCAGCAGCCGTGGGACCCTACTCCCAGGCGGCAATGAGCGGAAACATCCTCTTTATCTCCGGTCAATTGGGGATAAATCCTGAAACACAAGAGATGGAAGAAGGCTTCGAAGCACAGGCAAGGCGTGTGTTCAAGAGCCTGGAAGCCATCCTCAAAGAGGCGGGGCTGGGGTTTGATAACGTGGTGAAGGTGAGTGTATTCCTGCAGGATATGAACGATTTTGCCAGGCTGAACGCAATCTATGCCACTCATTTTACAGAGCCCTTTCCAGCCCGGGAAGCCATCGAGGTGGCAAGACTGCCCAAAGATGGATTGGTGGAGATTTCCCTGATCGCGGTGCGCCCCTCATGAGTATTACCACCAAAACTGGAGACAAAGGGCAAACCTCGCTGTATAGCGGGCAGAGAGTGTGGAAAGATGAATTGAGGGTGGAAGCCTATGGCACCCTGGACGAGTTGGATGCCTTTGTGGGAGACGCCTGCCATCATGTGGATGATGACAAACTGGTGGGGCATCTGCGAGGCATTCAGAATCTATTGTATCGCGCTATGGGGCAGCTTGCCACTATCCAGCAAGAGTATCAGCATCCCATCTGCCCAAAAGATGTTGAGAGCGTGACAACACTCATCCATGAACTGGAAAAAGAGACGCCGCTAAAGGGTTTTGTGATACCGGGCGCATGCGTTTCTTCTGCCAGGCTGGATATCTGCCGCACCATTGCGCGGCGTGCGGAACGGCGCCTGATAGCCCTCAACCGCAAAGAAGCGGTGGATGAACAATTGATGATGCTGGTAAACCGGCTGTCTGATCTCTTTTTTATAATGGCACGCTATCTGGAACATCGTGCCGGGAAAATCAACTATAAAACCAATCCGGATATCCCCGGATGTGAAGGAGAAATAAAATGACAAAAAAAATAGTTTTGATGCGCCATGGTGAAAGCACTTGGAACAAGGCAAACCTCTTTACAGGTTGGACGGATGTAGACCTCTCAGAACAAGGGCTGAGAGAGGCGCATGATGCCGGAAAACGACTGAAAGAAGCAGGCTTTGATTTTGACCTTTGCTTTACCAGCACGCTCAAACGCGCCATTCGCACCCTCTGGATTGTTCTGGACGAAATGGATAGAATGTATCTGCCCATCATCAACGATTGGAGGCTGAACGAAAGGCATTATGGCGCATTGCAAGGATTTAACAAGGCAGAAACTGCCGAGAAATATGGCGAAGAACAAGTGATGCTGTGGCGCAGGAGCTTTGACGTTCCGCCTCCAGATTTGGAGGAAACGGACGAGCGTTATCCGGGCATAGACCCCCGCTATAAAAACCTCACCAAAGAGCAAATTCCCCTTCGCGAATCATTGAAAGATACCATCACCAGGGCTTTGCCATTTTGGAATGAAGAAGTGGTGCCACACCTGAAGAATAATGTAAGAATGATCATCAGCGCCCATGGCAACAGCCTGCGCGCCATCGTTAAATATCTGGATAATATCAGCGATGAGGATATCGTGAGCCTCAATATCCCCACGGGCATGCCCCTCATCTATGAATTTGATGACGACCTGAACGTGGTGAAGCGTTATTACCTTGCCAGCGAGGAAGAAGTGGCTGCAGCCGAGCAGGCAGTGGCTTCCCAAGGCAAAGCAAAATAAAGATTTAAAGCAATATCTATAAAGCAATGCGTGAATTCCGGAGCTGGGGTTCACGCATTTTTAGTTGATAGTTTTAGTTTTTAGTTGTTAGGGCTTCGCTAATGCCTTGTATCCCCTGGCTTTTAGCCGGGCGTTTCACCGACTTCGGTCGGTTTTTGAAGCACGACAATAAAAGTATGTAACAACATGGCAACAATGGCTTTAACGGGTCGGTTTTAAGCCTATAAATTTACTGCAGAATTAACCAATTACATGAATTTGGATTTGAAGCCTGATATAGATTGATGTTTTTGTGTTTTATGCTGTGTTTAAAAGGAGTAAGTCATTGATATAAAACCGGTTAAAACCGGTGAAACACCCGGCTAAAAGCCAGGGGGTACAAGCACTGTTATCCCACCTCTTGCCTGTTAACCACCCTTGTCTCACCCTTGTCTCGACAAGGGTGAGACAAGGGTGAGACAAGGGTGGCTAATGGGCAAGGCGTGCGCCCAGTTTGGCTCTGAAGTATTATAAGGGGTTAGGCAACTACTCTATGTGGTTATTCAGAAAGGGGAGATCGTCTTCCAGATATTGGATAAAGGGCTGTAAGTGAGTGCCCAGATACTGGGTTCTATGGCGTTGGTT
>JAAYQD010000241.1 GCA_012519465.1 Candidatus Cloacimonadota bacterium | reverse complement strand
CCTGTCTTGTTCAATTGCATATTTGGCTGTAAGCATTGCCCCGCTGCTCATCCCCCCTTCCACCACAAACACTGCCTGAGCCAAGGCAGATACTATCCGGTTGCGGGCGGGAAAGTTCCAACGCTCCAGCTTGGTTCCCGGCTCATATTCGCTCACCAGCGCGCCGTTTTCCACCACCTTCAGCGCCAGCTCCCGGTTTTGTGGAGGGTAGATGGTATCCACGCCGGATGCCAATACCGCCACGGTGAGGCTCTTGTTTTCCAGGGCAGCCAGGTGGGAAACGGTATCGATGCCAATAGCCAGACCACTGATGATGGTTACCTTTTGCCTGCATGCGGGGCTGATGGTTTTGTGGCACAGCTCTCTCCCATAGGGGGTTGGCTTGCGGGTTCCCACCACTGCCAGGCATTTGTTTTGCAATGCTGTCAGCAAATCGCCCCGATAATACAGTATCAAGGGAGGGCTATATATCTCCCTCAAGGGCAGGGGATAATCCACATCCGTAAAGCACAGCATCTTGATTTTATGCAGCTCGATCAGCTTGCAGATTTGGGGATAATTGGCTGGCAAGATTGTGGAGAGCAGGTGGTTTCTGGTCTCAGGCTTCAAATCTTGTTCCAGATAGATGGGGTGATCCCGGTTGCCCACAAAGTCCTGCGGTTCAGGCCATTTATCCAACAGATGATAGATTTCCCGTCCGCGCAATCCCGGTGCATACTTCAGGCACAGCCATGCCTTCAGTTTCAAGGAATCAATCATGAATGCTCCAAAGTATCATAAATCATGCGTTTGAGCTTGTCCAAATTGTGTTGGCTCACGGAGGAGATGGGCAAAATGGAGATATTGAATTGCTCTTTAAAAAGCTGGGAGAGCTCCTCTATTTTCTGCTGACGATCTTCTTCAGACAGGGTGTCTGTTTTACTTATCGCTACCAGGAAGTCCTTCTTTTCCATATACTTGTCATATAAATACAATTCCGCTCTCAGGGTCTGATATGCAGCAATGGCATCCGGCGAATTGATATCAATCAGATAGAGCAACACAGAGGTGCGCTGGATATGTTGCAGGAATTGATGTCCCAAGCCCTTGCCCATGTGTGCACCCTCAATGATGCCGGGGATATCTGCCATCACAAAGGATTTGTAATCTCCGGCTTTCACCACGCCCAACATCGGCTCCAGAGTGGTAAATTCATAATCTGCTATTTTGGGGCGGGCAGCGGAAAGCACGCTGAGCAAGGTGGATTTGCCTGCATTGGGAAACCCCACCAAGCCCACATCCGCCATTAGCTTCAATACCAGCTCCAATTGCAGTTCCTTGGTCTTTTTCCCCAAGGTTGCATGCCGGGGAGCCTGGTTGATGGAATTGGCAAAATTGATGTTGCCCTTGCCTCCATTGCCGCCTTTGGCAAGGATCAGGGATTCATCGTGTTCGGTGATTTCCCCCAGCTTGGTTCTGGTGCCATCCTCTTCAATGAGAAATACTTCCGTGCCAGGGGGCATCCTGAGGGTGATATGAGAGCCGCTGCCTCCGGTCTTGCGTTTGCCGGCTCCCGGCTTGCCATTTTCAGCGGCATGCAGCTTTGTGTATCTATAATCAAGTAGCGTATTTACATTCACGTCACAGATGGCTATCACGTCTCCGCCGCGTCCGCCATCTCCGCCATCAGGTCCGCCCTTGGGGATAAATTTCTCACGCCGAAAGCTAACCACTCCATCACCGCCATTACCGGCTTTTACTCTTATCTTTGCATAGTCTATAAACATCTATATTGTATTGGGCTCCTTTATTATCTGATGATGCTAAACTTGTGTAAAATAGTGTTGCTACCATTAACAGCCCGGAATAGATACATCCCCGATGCCGCATTAAAACCTGCTAACATGAGCTGTTGCTCTTCGCTGTAGAGGTTGTCAAACTGTCTGCTGTATATCTTCTGCCCACGCAGGTTATAGATATCCACCTGCAAGGGAAGGCGTTGCAAGCCCTTGAAATACACCGCTGGTGCCTGCGTCATGCGGATGGGATTGGGCAGGATGCATTCCAGCCTTGGTGCAGCCAGATAGTCCTGATTGTCAGTGATGAAGACCACATGTTTTTGAATACCGATGCCGTTATCGCTCACATACAGGGTGGCTCCTGTGGCATGGACAGGGATTTGGGTGCTATAGGTAACGCCTGCCTGATAATCATATCCATCTGCTTGCATCTCCAGTACTTCACCATCGTCAATCTCCAACCTGCAGATGAGAGGGAAATCCCCATCCGCATCCTGATATCGCCAGCTCATCTGCCCCAATTCCAGATACTGAATATCCGAAACCACAGGTGGCATATTACCCGCTGCCTGATATATGAGATCATCAAAAAAGATCATTCCCGGAAAGCTGTAATCTCCAATTAAAACCTCTGGCGTCATGGTGCTCAAATCCAGATTCAGCCTCATGGTAAAAGAAGAAAACGCCAGTGCATTGGAGAAATTGGGCCAAGCCCCAAAACTGTCATCACCGATGAGGTCATTCATATCACAGCTCATAAAAAGCTTGCCGCCGCTAACGTTGGATTGGATATTGCCAATGCGGGCAAAGGTGGGCGTAAGGGATTCATCAACGCCCAATTTGTATAGCCCGGGAGATACCACGGAAGGGATATTGGCGCAATAGACCATTGCATATACCACGCTATCGGCAAGGGCTTCGGGATTGGCAATGGCTGTGAGATAGAGATTGTAGGAGGTAAAGCTATTCATCGTGGGAAAGTTGCCACTCTGATTTGCTATCACGCTATGGATGCGATCGTTACTGATGCCCATCCAAGTATCGCCCAAATCCAGCATTGGCTCGTCTATCATCAGGGAATCCCCTGCCGGATCGTGGCCTATGAAAGCCAGCTTGTTGATATCTGGCGGAAAGCTATTGTCATCCATCCACGCCGCATGCATAAATGCCATTTGCACACCCTCATAGCTAAGCTCCGTCCGCAGGCGATAACGCAGCTTTTGCCCCCAGGAATAGCCGGGTACTGCCTCATAAGTACCGCCAGATAAGGTAGTGCTGACGCCTTGTTGCCAGCCGTTTGCCCCCAAACGATACCAAAATTCAGGTTGTGGAACCAATTCATCCACATTGTCCCAACGCAGATGCACTTGGGAACTGCTATTCACAGAGCTGTGACGGAAGTTTTGCCAGGGGCTGAAAGCTTGGGCACCCAGCAATCCCATTGCGAGCAACAGGAGGAGGATCAACAAAGGTCTATGCATAATATTACTTCTTTTTGAAAGGGCTAAAGGTATTAAAAATCAAGGTTATCTTCAGGTTTGGGCTTGGCTTCCTGAAGCTTTTTGAAAAAAGACCAGCTGGTGGTATTGGGCTTGCTGTATTCCATTGGAGCAAAGGCAAAGGAGGGATCGTGCTGCATCACAAATTCACGCACCGCCTCCGGCAATTCCTCAAAGCCTCCCTTCAGCTTATAACCACGGCACACCCACATCATGCTGCCCGGACGGTCTGCCATACTCATAAAGGGCAACCAGGGCGTCACTTTGGTAAAGCTGTAGCGGCTGGGCAGGTTGTTAATATCCGGTGTCTCTAAGTCTTCCATCCTTACTGAATACTGATAAAACTCTGCCGCCTGGAAGGTATCGCTCTGTGAAAAGTGACCATACTCACTGCGGGGCAGAGGTGAATCGTAAAAGGGGAAGATATCCTGGTAAAACACCAGCTCATCATCCAATATCTGGCTGGGTAAAAGCCTTCTGATAAAGCGCATCTCCTCCTCAGAAAAGAACAGGCTCTGATTCACAGGGTTATTCCAGATATGGATGACGGGCAGCTCCCTATTGTTGATATATGGATTGCGCCAGCGGGAAAGTATCTCGCCGGTAAGCGGATTCTTCAAAAAAGCAGCTTCTTTCCCCAACAGCCTATACCCTTCCTCTGTTTCTTCCAGGCGAACTATGGTAAAGCCTTCTATATCAAACAGCTCGGTTCTCCTCTCGCCCGGCACAAAGCCATAGACCTTGCCACTGTAATAAAACACACTCTGCCCTCCCTCCAAATCTGCACGGGTAGCCAGATATGCCTTGAAATAATCAGTTGGCAAGCTGAGATCCAAAGCAGTTAAAGACGTGCCCAATAAAGCAAGTACGACTAATAATAGAGCTCCAGATCTCAGCCGACGCATATTAGTTTAACCTAAAACTTTTGATAATGGCGTCCAAATCTTCTTTGGCTTCTGCCAAGGTGGATTCCTCTCCCATAATGGCGAAGGTGATAAACTGATCTTTATGGCGCATAATATAGCTGTCTGTGCTGATCACCAGCCCCATCATGGATACATTTACCAAGAGGTGATGGGCATCAATGCCATTCAGGCTCTGGCTGGCAGATTCCACGATATCTATCATATCTTCAAAACCGGCTTCAATCAGCTCTGCATTATTTACATTCACCACCTGGTCTGCCAAGTCTTCCAAGCTGAGTTCCATCTCTTCGTCACTCAGTGCTTTCACAGCCACCATCACGGTAAGGGGAATCATCCCGCCGGAGGGGTCAGTGATCAAAAATACATCACCCTGATCTTCCATGCCTGCCATTTCTGCGGCCTCTGTCATATCTTCCCAATCGGCAGGATAGTTGATGGTATAAATGTCTGTTTCATGGCTTGCCCATTCCTGAGCCGCCACAAGTGTGGGGAGTGCCAAGACCATTAAAAATAATGGTACCAAGATAAGCTTTCTCATTTGTTCCTCCATGTTTTTGAACAATCATTTAGTTCCGCCCAGCAAATCCGGAGCGGGGAAATGTGTCAAGGAGTTTCCAATCTCCACACGCCCCAGCCATGGCTTGGCAGGAAATAGTGAAAACTGGCAAGCAACGGGCTTACAAAAAAACTGTGCTAACTTATCTTATTTAAACCTGAAACTGT
>JAAYQD010000240.1 GCA_012519465.1 Candidatus Cloacimonadota bacterium | reverse complement strand
AATAACCGCAGGGGTTGTTTGGGGAGCTGAGAACAAGGGCATTTACGCCGGAGGAAAGCCGCTGTTGCCACAAATCCCAAGGGATACTTTTGAGATCTTTGGCATAAGGCAGGCGGATTATCTCGGCGTCCAAAATATGGGCAATGCTGGCGTATGCTGGAAAATCAGGATCAGGGATGGCTATTGTATCACCGGGATTAAGCAAAGAGAAGAGGCTGAGAAAGAGGGCTTCCTGGGCTCCATTTGTGATGCAAACCTGCTGTGGGGATACTTCATATTTGACGGCAACCAATTCCCGCAATTCTGGCAAACCGGCATTGGGTGTATAGCCGGGAGCGGCATCCGGCATCAATTGGCACACATGGTCCTTTAATTCCTGGGGAAAGGGATATTTCAGCTCTCCCAAAGAAAGGTTGATGGCATCGGCAGGCGCATTTTGCATCAGCTTCCGCAGGGTGGAAAGCTCCACCTGTTGCCACCTGAGTGCCTCATTCAATGGTGTGCCTCAGGGCTTGTTCCAGTTGCACGGCAACGTCTGTCTTTTCATCACGATACTTGATGATGATGGGACAGGAGATCTGAAAATCAGGATGTGTTTTGGATTTCCTGCTTCCGGGCACCACCACGGCTCCTGGGGGAATGATGTAGGAACCTCCCTCATCCGGCTGCAGGTATTCATCCTTTACCAAATCAAAGATGGGAGTGGAGGCGGTGATCACACATCCGGAGGCAATCACAGCTTTGCTGGAAACGATTATCCCCTCATAAATCCCGGTATTGCCTCCGATAAAGGCATCGTCTTCCACGATCACGGGTCTGTTGCCAATGGGCTCCAAAACGCCGCCAATCATGGCTCCGGCAGAGAGGTGTACCCTCTTGCCTATCTGGGCACAAGAGCCCACAAGGGCGTGGGAATCCACCATGCTGCCGCTATCGATCCAGGCTCCGATATTGATGAAGGCAGGCGGCATCACCGTCACGCCGGGTGCCACGTAACAGCCATTGCGGGCGGAGGTGCCACCGGGCACAATGCGCACCTGGTCTTCCAGCTTGAAAATGCGTTCTGCAAGCGTATCCTTATCAAAATAATCTTTATGAGAGGTGTGTGGCAAAACAGCCAAATGCCCCATTCTGAAGCCTATCAAGATGCCTTGCTTTACCCAGGTATTCACCGTCCAACCCTCAGGTCCGGGCTGGGCACAGCGCACTTCTCCGCTATTGAGGGCGTCAATGAAACTATCAAAGAGGGCTCTATCCCGGGGGCTATAGCTGGAGGGAGCAGCTTCAAACAGGCTGACAATCTGCTCTTTCATCTGAAATTCTCCTTGATAGCCTTGTGCAGCCTATCCATGGCTTCTTCCAAGATGGAGCGTGGACAGGCAAAATTGAGACGGCTAAAGCCGCTTCCATCCACACCGTATTTGCGTCCCGGATCCAGAGCCACCCTGGCTTTATTGGTGAGAAAATCAAACAGGGCATTATCATCCATGCCCAGCTTGGCAAAGTTTATCCATGCCAAAAAGGTTCCTTCAGGGTAGATCATGGAAAGCTCTGGCAATTCGGCTGCAATGTACTCAGCCAAGTACTGGCGATTGCCATCCAGATAGGATATCAGCGCATCCAGCCAGTCATCACCAATATTGTAAGCCGTTTTTAGAGCTTCGATGCCAAAGGCGTTGCCCGTAAAGAGGTGCATATATTGATTCAGGTCGTTCACAGCCTTGCGCAGCCTGGGATTGGGGATGATGGTGACAGAGGCTCCCAAGCCAGCCAGATTGAAAGACTTCGCTGGAGAAAAAGACACAATCACCAGGTCTTGATATTCTTTCAAACTGCCCATGCTGCAAAATTCATGTTCGGGATACACAAGATCACAGTGGATTTCGTCAGACATAATGGGCACATCATAGCGTTTGCACAGCTCTGCCATAAATTCCAGCTCTTCCCGCTGCCACACCCTGCCCACGGGGTTGTGGGGGTTGCAGAGGATGAAGAGGCTGGCTTGGCGGATTTTGCGCTCAAAATCTTCACGATCAAGCTGGTAGACGCCATTCTCAAGCTTTAAGGGATTGGTGATCAGGCTGCGTTTATGATCTGTGATCACATTGAAAAAAGGACGGTAAACCGGGGGCTGGATGAGGATCTTATCATCTGGACGCGTGAGGGTGAGCACAGCCAAATTGAGGGCAGGCACCACTCCCGGAGTGTTGATAATCCAATCCTGCTCTGCCTGCCAGCCATAGCGGCGTTGAATCCAGCTGATGATAGTGTGGTAATAATCATCCAGGCGAAAGTTATAGCCAAACACGCCATGGTCCAAGCGAGTTTGCAGGGCTTCTTTGATACCGGGAGCCACGGCAAAATCCATATCCGCCACCCACAGGGAAACCAAGTCCTCGCGTCCATAGAGCATCTTGAGGGCATCATACTTGAAACAGCAGCTGTTTCTTCTGTCTATAATTTGGTCAAAATCGTATTGCATAGCTTATTCATTAACCTCTGTCTTAATCAATTCTTTGAGATATTTTACCACCCCATCCAGCTCTTGATTGAGCTCTGCCTGGGGCGCAAGCGCTGAAATGTTGTACATGATTTCCAGCATTTTGGGAAACGATGCCGCTGTTTTGAACATCCGTTTTTTGCCTTTCAGATCATTATACTCCAGATGCAGATAAAGCGTGATGCGCTTTTGCAACTGTAAAGATAGTATATTCTCCCAAGGGATGGGAATGGATGGCTTGAGCGGAAACCTCAGCCACAGGCATTCGGGGGTGAAGATGATGGAGCTGAGCATGGTGAGATGCCGAAAAAGGGAATCCAAGCCAATATACAGTATTACCAGAGACAGTATTTTGAGGATGAGATGGGTATCGGCACTTACCCAGCGCCCCAAGAAATACAGTGAATACGCCACGAGCGCCAAAGCCATCACCACCCTGATGGTGATCAGCAGGGGATGCACCCGATAGCGGCGGGGCATCTTGCCTTGCACGCTTTCTATTTTGATTTGTCGCGGCATATATACTCTCTCCACAGATAGGTCACGCTTTCCAGCACTTCCTCTGTAACAGGCACCACATCCATCAGGTTGTGCCTGTCCAGCTCTCCATGAAAGTCACTGCCAGCAGTCATCAACAGCTTCTTTTCCCGGGCAAGAGCCATGTAATCCCGCATCTGCAAAAAGCTGTGATCCGGATGCCACACCTCGATGCCATCCAGCCCCATCTCCACAATCTCATTGAGATGGCTTGCCACCTCCAGCTTGCCCGGATGAGCTATCACAGCCCAGGCACCGGCATTGTGGATGATCTCCAGCGCCTTTTCCACGTGCACTTCCGGCTTGGGGTGGTAAGCAGGCTTGAAATTGCCGATATACTTGTCAAAAGCCTCATTCTTGTTTTGGCAATACCCTTTTGCCACCATCACCTGAGCGATGTGTGGACGCACAATCAATTCTCTGCTGCCAGATACGGCAACCACCTCTTCCAGCTCGATCGGCATACCCAGTTTCTTTAGTTTTGCCAGCATCTGAACGGCTCGCTCCCTTCTGCCAATAAGATAGAAATCCATCAGTTCGTTCAAACCCGGATTGTCTATATCAAAGCCATAAGCCAAGATATGCACGTCATGCTGTTCATGTTGGGAACTAAATTCTATTCCCGGCAAGATACGGATGCCCGTAGGAACGGGATCCAAAATGCGGTAAGCATCGGCAGTATCGTGATCGGTGATGGAAATCAAATCCAAACCAATGGTTTTGGCGCGTTCAATCAAAGCAAGGGGGCTCAGCGCTCCATCAGATACGTTGGTATGCAGATGCAGGTTAATTTTCCTGATAGTAGTCATATATTTTCGTTTCATAATTCTTTTTGATTGACATAAAAACAGCATACACTTATTCCGTCAATCACTTTTTTGATACGATTAGTCCTACAATTGGAGACACAATGAAATACGAACCCTTAAAAGATGTGCTTTGGGGGCTGATGCAAGTAATGCCCTGTGCCAGAAAACTGTTTTATCGTCTTTTGGATCTGCTATTATTGCGCCAGCGCTATGTAAAAAGAGCCGTCACAAAACACGCCGCCGATAAGATGCATTTGCACGTGTATGATGCCGGAGCCGGCTATGGACAGTATAGCTGGCATATTCTCCAAAACTGGAACAAATCAAGGGTGTTTGCCTTGGATTTGAAGGCAGACTATCTGCAGGACTTTGCCGGCTGGCTGGATGGGGAAATGCGTTCCCGGTTTTCCTACGCCCAAGGTGATTTGCAGGTATATGAGCCAAAAAATCAGTATGACATGGCACTTGCAATAGATATCTTGGAACACATCCCCGACGATGTGGCAGTTTTGACCAACATCCATTCCTGCCTCAAAGCAGGCGGCAAGCTGATTATCTCCACGCCCTCTGATACAGATGAGGCGGCAAAATTCACCGCCGAACACGTTCGCCCCGGATACAGCATGCAGGAAATTATCGGCAAGCTGGAAAAGACAGGTTTTCAGATCGTGGAGAGCTATTACAGCTATGGGGTTTGGGGCAGCCTGGCTTGGCGATTGAGCATCAAATATCCGCTCATGCTGCTTGCCAAATCCAAGATATATATCATGCTTCTCCCCTTTTATTATCTGCCGGTTTTACCATTTACCAGTCTCTTCAACTGGCTGGATACAAGGGTCAAAAACCCTTCCGGCACCGGGATAATACTGGTGGCACAGAAGCCGGGCTAATCTAAGAAAGCTGGATTATCTCCTCATTCTTGTCTGCAGTCACCTTATGAAATCCCCACAATGAGAGGGAGAGGACGATTGCCGCCGGAATAGCCAGCCACCACACAAAGCCTTCATCTCCGCTGAGCAGAGGCTTCAGCCACGCAGAGCCGGCAAAGGCACTGATCACGATGGCCAAAGAATTATTCAAGGTGTGGGATAGCATACTGTTATAAATGCTGCCAGAGCGCAGGGTGAGGTAAGACAGGATCAATCCCAAAAGGAAGGTGGGAGCCAAGCGGAAGGGATCAAGGTGGAAGATGGCAAAGAAGAGAGCCGTGATCACAATGGCGGTTTTGCGGTTGTAGGATTCAAAAAAGCGCATCATAAAGCCGCGGAACATGATCTCTTCACAGATTCCCGGCGCCAATGCCACCGCACCCAGGAGCACCCAGATGGAATCAGACATCTTTACAAGTCCGCCCAACTGGTCCAGATAATGGGCAGGAAGGGGATATATAAAATCCACCAATTGCATTAACATGCTTGCCAGGATCGCTCCGGAAATGGCGATGAATGGTACAAAGACCAATTCCCGGATACGCGGTGCTTTGAGGCGCAGAATTTCCTTGTCTTTGAGCTTAAATACCTTGAGGATGAGAAGCGGTGGCAAAGCGATGATCAAAACCTGCGTCTGGATCAAACCAGTTAATAGGTCTTTACCCTGCAAATAGCTGCCCAGATAGTACATCAAGACCAGCATCAGGGCAAAGTAGATGAGCCCATTCAGTCCATTAAAGAGAACGCCTTTTTGCTTGCGGGCATGTTTCAGGGAGCTATCTTCATCGGTGCGAAAAAGGATTGATTCCGTATTAAAGAGCTTGATGGTGAGCCAGATGGCTGCCACATCCAAGGCGATTGTGGAGCCAATGGTGATGAGGAGGTGGGAGATCTGATATTCATTGATCAACACAGCCTTAAACAATAGGGCGATATTTACCACCGGCACCCACGCCAAGAGGTTGTTGATCTCGATGGAAGGGATAAACGAGATCATGCCCAATAGCATGGAGATCAGCATCACAGGTTGCAGATAGCTGCCAGCTTCTTTGTTATTACGTGAAAAAGTGGAAATGGACATAAGCACGGCAGCAAAAAGGGTTGCCAGGGGAATCATCGCCGCCAAGAGGATCAGAAAACCCGTGATCGGCATCTGCGTGATACCCATCGCCAGCTCTTGACTGCCCAACATATATTGCATGGAAAAGCCCATGCTAAATAGATTTACAATGAGGTTTGCCATCGCCGCCGTGATGATGGTGAGGTATTTGCCCAAAACCAGTTCTTTGCGCTGTGCGGAGGAAACCAGCAGCGTCTCCAAGGTGCGCCGTTCCTTCTCCCCTGCCACGATATCGCTGGCTACGGAGGCAGCGCCTGCCACTAACATCATGATCATGATATACGGCATAATCATGCCCAAATATGAGCCCAGCCGCTTTTGCGCACTGGCAATATCAAAGGCTTCCACATTGATCAGGTTCATCAGCTCCGGATCCAGATCTCGCTTTTGCAATTCGGCACTGATGCTTTGCTCTTTGCTGCGTGCTACAGATTCTCTTATTTTGCCATACACCAGTTGATTGCGCTCTTTGGAGGAGTCATATTTTACCTGCACCTTGTAGACCTGGTAGCCATGGGTGGTGATGGAATCCGTAATGCTCACCACAGCCTGCAATTCGCCCTCATTCATTAGAGTTTGGGTGCTTTTATCCCAGGGCAGCAGGGTAAAGTTTTCGATTCCCTTCAGGTTTTCCATGATTTGCGCAGAAATCTCTGTGCCCACGCTATCCACCACGGCTATATTGGCGCCACGTTCTTCCAAAATCTCGGTTTGCCGGCTCATGATAAAGCCAAAACCAATGAAAAGCAGCGGATACAAAACAAGCGGGATGATAAATGTGGCAAATATCGCACGCTTATCCCGCAGCATCTCCAGCATCTCTTTGCGGTATACGATCAAAGCTTTCTTAAAATTCATCTGCGCTCAGCTCCTCTTCCATGTTGGATTGATTGACGTAGTAGACGAAGATATCATCCAGATCGATTTGCCCAGTTTCAGCCCTGAATTCTTCCAAGGTGCCATTTGCCAGCACCATCCCGCGATGGATAATCACAATGCGATCTGCCAAACGCTCTGCCTCGCGCATGATATGGGTGGAAAATAGTACGCATTTCCCATTGGCTTTGCAATCTCTTACAAAAGACACGATATTGCGTGCCGTGAGGATATCCAGCCCGGAGGTGGGCTCGTCAAAGATCATCACCTGAGGATCGTGGATGATGGAGCGCACGATGGAAACCTTTTGCTTCATTCCGCTGGAAAGGAAGTCTATCTTTTTATCCAAAAAGTCGTGCATATCCAAAAGCTCTGCCATTTCCTCCATGCGGGCATTGATATCAGCATCAGAGACGCCGTTTAGTCTGCCAAAATAGGTGATAAATTCACGGGCACGCAGGCGGTTGTACAAGCCTGTATCCCCGGATAGAAAGCCCAGATTTTGCCTCACCTTTTCCGGCTGGGATACGATATCATAGCCTTGGATGGTGGCAGTGCCGCCACTGGGCTTAAACACCGTGGAAAGCACCCTCATGGTGGTGGTCTTCCCCGCTCCATTCACCCCCAGCAGGCAAACGATTTCTCCATCATTGGCACTGAAGGATACCCCATCAACAGCCCTGAAAAGGCTGCCGTCTTTTTTGGGGAATTCCTTCACCAGGTTCAATACTTCAATCATCTTCCTTCTCCAACAGCTCCGGCAGCTGGCATCCCTGCCCCCTGCGAGAGTATCTTCACAAAATTAGGTATGAGAACACATCTTACAAAGCATCCGATTGTGGCAAGTGTTTTTTTGAGATGAGTGTAATTCCTGCTCTGTATATGTTTCATGGACCATAAACTCTCCTAAATGTTAGAGTTATAACCAGTTGCCGTTAATAGTTATACTCTTTTCCCTTATGTTTCACTTCAGCCTTCCTTATTAGATGCCGTTGTGATGCCGTTGCGATACCCAGCAATCCGCTGGGAGGCGCAACCACATCACAAGCGCATCTAATGGGCAAGGATCAAAGTGCCTGTTAGATCAATTATATGGATTACAAACATCAGAATTCAGTGATAGCCGCTTGCGCCACACAGTTTTTGTGCTCACTGAGCGAGCGGTAAGACAGCTCTTCAGCCACTCCTACCAACAGCTTGCGCCTCCTGTCCATAACAAACCCTTGGCAAATTGAAAACAAGGCTGATTGCAAAAATGAGGGAATGCCAAACCCGATTTTAGATTGACAGATACTGATGGCTCGGGATTATGCTCTTATTGATCCAAAAAACGAATCAGGATAGTAAAATGAAAGTAATCGACTATATCATAATGAATGAAAAACGGTACGATGAGGTAATCGGATATATAAACGAGCAGACTTCGCGGAGGTTCCGTTATCTGAATCTTT
>JAAYQD010000239.1 GCA_012519465.1 Candidatus Cloacimonadota bacterium | reverse complement strand
GCCATCCACATCAATCTGTTTCCAACCGGAGGTTAGGAAGAATAACAAAGGTAAGTATGTATTAAAATTCTGACTGAGGATATTGGCTCTGGATTCTGGCTGCCAAGAGGATTCTGGCAACTGATAAGCCTGAACCTCGGTGGCATCCTTGCTGAGAGATGCCCGGAAATCCAGGGACCAGAGAGCCGATCCAAGCCCCAGAACCATCAGGCATATAAGAGTAAATCTAAACAACTTCATAATCTTTCTCCCTTATAATAGGATTTGAAGATGAGTGAGAAAAAACAGCGTGGGAGCCGGCACGCTAAGCTGTGAGGGTGCAGCGCTCCCGGTTTGGCATTGAAGTGTTTGCGGATGGGAGGTACGCGGGTAAAAACTGGTAAGGAACATGGTTTGATAGTGTTTTTTGTGCGATGAGATACCAATCGTACGTGCCTTACAGAATTTTTAACCGGTTTCCCAAAAGAGCCCGACTGAAGACAAAAGCCTGACTACAAGAATGACAGATGCCTTGGATAAGGCTTTGGAAAATGTAAGCCGTGACCTATAGAAAAAAACCAAATGCAACCAAGCTGGCTCTCCTTTGCGATGAGCTAATATACGACGTTGTTTTGCTAAAATGCCTGAGAGTGTTTTCTTGCATTGGTGTGTGGCAAGAGCCATATACAAGATGGAACACCCGGGCGCCTACAAGACAAATACAAATTTATTGTATACATGTTGCTTGTCAAGCGTTGTTTTTGGTCTTTTTATTTATTTTTATTTTTATGTGTGGAGGGAAGTCTACTGGGCTTGCTGCGCAAGCCAGGTTTTAGGTGATAGGTGTTAGGTGTTAGGGGGCGAGCTGCCGCTCGAAGGAAGGCGCTCAGCGAGCGCATGTATTTGATGTGAAATGCCGTCTCTCCGAGACCCAGGAGGTATCTAAGATCTACGTTTGACCTGAAATGGCGTCTCTGGTGAGAGTCTTTAGGGAGCTCGCGTTGCTCGCAGTTTATTTCACCACGAATTACGGCTCGCTGCGTGAGCAGGTTTTAGGTGATAGGTGTTAGGTGTTAGGGGGCCTTTAAACTGCGAACTTGGTGAGCTCTCAACCGGTGCAAAGCACCACTCAACTGTATGCATCGCATGCTCTCAACTGGCGTATTAGCGCCTCTCAACGCTCGCGCAGCGAGCCCCTAATCCCTAACCCCTAACCCCTAACCCCTAATAAAGTCCTTTACAAAAACCCGCCCCTGGAAATCGTGGTTTTTTGTTTAATGTTCTTAGGAGTAACTTATGTCAGACAAGGTGCGTGAAACCAACAGCAAATCTGCCGTGAAGGAAATGAAGGAAGAATATCTTCGCATGCTCGAAGAATCCTTCAATGACACAGCAGAGATTAAGAAAGGCGACGTAGTGGATGCCCCCATCGCCAGTATCAATGAGAATTATATCATTGTGAACCTGGGTGGGAAGTTCGATGCGTATGCCGAAATCGGCGAATATGCCGAAGATAACGGAGAGCTCAAGCTGAGCGTGGGCGATAACCTGAAGGGTTATATCGTGGATCAAAATGAATCCGGCTACGTAGTGGGCAAGAGCCTCACCAAACAATACGTTGACAAGCAATCCATTCTGGATGCATTCGAGCGTAAGATTCCCGTGGCGGGGAAGGTATATTCCCTCACCAAGGGTGGCTTCAACGTGGATGTATTGGGAGCGCGGGCATTTTGTCCCTTGAGTCAGGCCTCGATGAAAGGGATAAGCGATAATGCCGCCATGATCGGTAAAACCATGGATTTTTTGATAATCGAATGCTCGGAAAACTGCCGTCGCGTAGTGGTTTCCCGCCGTCAATTGGAAGAAGCCGAAAACGAGGAAAAGAAAGCAGCCGCATTGGCGAAGCTGAGTGTGGAAGAAATAGTGAAAGGCACCGTGATGCGGATGACCAATTTTGGAGCCTTTGTGGATTTGGGAGGCGTGGAGGGATTGCTTCACGTTTCCGAGATATCCTGGCAGCACGTGGTGAAGCCTCAGGACCTCTTGAAGGCAGGCCAGGAAGTGGACGTGAAGATATTGGATATCAAGGAAGACAAGATCAGTTTATCGATGAAGGCCTTGATGGAAAATCCCTTTACCCAGGTGATGGCAGAGCTGAAAGAAGGCGATATCGTGAATTGCCGTGTGTTGAGACTGCACAATTTTGGTGCTTTTGCAGAGCTGAAGCCGGGCGTGGAAGGCTTGATCCCCGTGAGTGAGATGAGCCGCAACCGCAATCTGGCACATCCCCGCGAAGTGCTGAAAGAAGGCGAATACGTGCAAGTGCAGATCTTGAGGATCGATCCCGATACCCAGAAGGTTTCCCTTTCCCTAAAGGCTTTGCAAGAAGACCCTTGGGATAAGATTGATGAAATCGTGCAGGTGGATCAGGCATTTGAAGGCGTGGTGGAAAGCGTGACCAATTTTGGCGTGTTTGTAAGCATCCAAGAAGGCGTCACAGGGCTCTTGCCGCGTTCACGCGTGCGTAATGTGGATGAATTTAAGGCAGGCGACAGCGTGAAACTATTGGTGACCGCCATCGATAAAGACAGCCACCGCATTACCCTGGATTATACAGACCGCACAGCGGAAGAAATAGCAGAAATGCAAAGACGCGAAGAAAGGCCTGCAAGGGAAGAGCGCGATTATTCCAGCCGTCCCCGCCGCAGCAGCAGAGGCCGTCAGGATGAGGAATGGCGCCGCTATGCCAGCCAAAAGGTGAACGCCACAGACGATAATCCCTTCAAGGATTTATAAGAAAAACCAGATGCAAAAGCCCAATCAATTTATCCAGCTTCGTTTGCAAAAGCTGGCGCGCCTGCGTGAGCTGGGCGTGGATCCGTATCCGATTGAATCCCATCGCAGCCATAAAATTGGCGAGATTTTGGAAGATAAAGATGAATGGATAGCACAGCAAACCCAGCTGAGCCTGTGTGGCAGGCTGGTGGCAATGCGCAGACAGGGTAAACTGGGCTTTGGCAACCTGGAAGACGATAGCGGCAGGGTGCAAATCTATGTGCAGCGAGACCTGGTGGGCGAAGATAATTATGAGATCTTCAAGCTCTTTGACGCCGGGGACTTTGTGCAGATCAGGGGAACGATGTTTTATACGCAATCAGGCGAATACAGCATCAAAGCCACAGAAGTGACGATGCTGAGCAAAAACATCCGTCCCCTTCCAGCCGTGAAAGAGAAGATGGAGGATGGGCGGCTGATTCGCTATGACGAATTTTCCGATATCGAGCTGCGCTATCGCAAGCGGTATCTGGACCTGCTGCTCAATCCCAGCCATCGTCAGGTATTCCTCTGGCGTTCCCGCATCATCAGCGGCATCCGCAGCTTTTTGGATGCACGTGGGTTTGTGGAGGTGGAAACCCCCATCCTGCAACCGCTGTATGGCGGAGCGAACGCGCGTCCCTTTATCACCCATCACAACACCCTGGACGTGGATTTGTATCTGCGCATCGCCACGGAGCTGTATCTGAAACGGCTGATCGTAGGCGGGTTTGAGCGTGTGTATGAGCTGGGCAAAGACTTTAGAAATGAGGGGATGGACCGCACCCACAATCCGGAATTTACCATGCTGGAATTGTATCAGGCATATACAGACCTGCGGGGGATGATGGAGATCACGGAGGCGCTTTTCCACTATATAGCGGATGAGGTGATGCACAAGAGCGTGTACCGCTTTCGCGGCTATGATATTGATCTGAAGCAGCCCTTTAGGGTGGCAACGATGACAGAGCTGGTGAAGGAACACGCCGGCATCGATCGCAGCGATATGGATTATGACAGGGCGCTGGCTTTTTGCACACAGCGGGAACTGGAGATTCCAGAGGGAGCCGGGGTGGGCAGATTGATTGCCCTGCTCTTTGACGAGTATGTGGAAGAGAAGCTGATCCAGCCCACATTCGTGGTGGATTATCCCAAGGAGATCTCGCCCCTGGCAAAGGCAATGCCGGGCAATCCGCTCTTGGCAGACCGTTTTGAGCTGTTTATGGCAGGGTATGAATTTGGCAATTCCTTTAGCGAATTGAACGATCCCGTGGATCAGCGCACACGCCTGGAAGCACAAGCCGCCCTGAAAGCAATGGGCGACGACGAAGCGCAGGTGGTGGATGAAGACTTTTTGGAGGCACTGGAATATGGGATGCCGCCTATGGGCGGGCTGGGCATCGGGATGGATCGGATGGTGATGCTGTTTACGGAGAATGACTCGATCAAAGAAGTGATTTTGTGGCCGCAGATGCGGCCGGAATAGTCTCGCGGGGCGAGACGATTCCGGCAGGTTTCAGGTGCCAGGTTTCAGGTTTCAGGAGGGCGCAGAGCGCCCAGCGGTCAAGTTTCAGAGTGCCAGCCGAGGCTGGCAAGATAAATCATAGGAGATCAAATGATTAGGAGCTTCAAAGATTTAACTGTATGGCAAAAAGCGATGGACTT
>JAAYQD010000238.1 GCA_012519465.1 Candidatus Cloacimonadota bacterium | reverse complement strand
TACACAAAGCAGAGACAAAGGTGGTTAAAGGGCAAGCACACCATGAGGAATCATATATTTAGCACACTTCTGATGATTGATCAAGTCTTATTCCAGCCTCCTCCGAGACGTATTTGAGGAGCTGCAAAATAAAGCTTTACAAAATAAGGTATTCTGAAATGATGACTCAAAATTCATCTGGAGGATGAAATGCCACTTACACCTGAGGCCAAAACGGCTATCATGGCAGAGTTTAAACTCCATGAATCAGACACAGGCTCGCCTGAAGTTCAGGTAGCTCTTTTGACACACCGGATCAATTCCATTACCGGTCACTTGAAAGAGCATCCCAAGGATTTCAGCACAAGGCGTGGACTGTTGAAACTGATCGGGCAACGCAGGCGCCTCCTTGATTATCTGAAGAAAGTAGATATCGAACGCTACCGCCAGTTAATCAAGGCTCTCGGCATCCGTAAATAACTCAAACCATGATACACAATGGAAAGCGGGCATCTGCACAACGCATAGTCCGCTTTCCCCTTTTTCAAACTACGCTCCCCATGGAGTAAACACTATTATTAACAACCTCAGGAGTTTGAGCAATAAGCTAAATGGCCACAATGGCTTTTCAGCCTATTGCTTCATCTCCTGCGGTACAAAAAGTGCTAAGGAGAATAAATGCACAACTTTAACATTATAAGCCGTGAAATCGAGTTTTGCGGTCGTACCCTCTACATCGAAACCGGTCGCATGGCAAAACAAGCCAACGGCAGCGTCTTCATCAGATACGGAGACAGCGCTGTATTGGTAACCGCCAGCATGGGCAAAGACCCTGTGGAAGGCCAGGATTTCTTCCCCCTCACCGTGGATTATATCGAAAAGATGTATGCCTCTGGCAAGATCCCCGGCGGTTTCTTTAAGCGCGAAGCCAAGCCCAGCACCAGCGCCACCCTTTCCGCACGTGTGATTGATAGATCCATCCGTCCCCTTTTCCCCGATGGATTCCGCAATCAAGTGCATGTGGTTTTGAACGTCCTTGCCTATGATGGCAAGACAGATCCTGAAGTATTGGGAATCTTGGGCGCATCACTGGCGCTGAGTATTTCTGATATTCCCTTTCATGGGCCCATCGCCGGCGTGACCGTTGGCTATATCGATAATGAACTGGTAGTAAATCCCTATTTGCCGGATCTGAACGAACGCTCTTCGCTCAACCTCGCCGTGGGTGGCTCTGCCACATCAGTGGTGATGATCGAATCCGCCGCTCAGGAGCTGAGTGAAGACCTGATGTTGGACGCAGTCTATGCGGGTCATGAAGAGATCAAAAAGCTCTGCGCCCTGCAGGAAGACTTTATCAAAGAAGCCGGCAAGGAAAAGGTGGAAGTGACTCTGATCAGCATTCCCGAAGAATTGCTGCAGCGTGTGGATAATGATTTTGGAACCCGCATCGTGGAATCTGCCATGATTATCGGCAAACAAGAGCGTCAGGATGCCTTTGACAACACCGAAGAAGAGATGCTGGCAAAGTATCTGGAGAGCGATGGGGAAGAGGCTTTTGCTGAAAACGAGAAATGGTATAAAGATGCCTATGAAGAGCTGATCCGCCGCTATGTGCGCGAATCCATCCTCAAAAACAAACTGCGTGTGGATGGCAGGGGCTTTGACGATGTGCGCGATATCACTTGCGAAATAGACGTCCTGCCCATGGTTCATGGTTCATCTTTATTCACCCGTGGGGAAACCCAGTCCCTGGGCACCCTCACCCTTGGTGGTGGCAGTGATGAACAGGTGATAGACGGGCTTGAAGAAGAATATAAGAAGAGCTTTTATCTGCATTACAACTTCCCTCCCTTCAGCGTGGGCGAAGCTGGCAGAATGGGTCCCACCGGACGCAGAGAGCTGGGACATGGCAATCTGGCAGAACGCGCCCTGAAAGCAGTCCTGCCCGAAAAAGAGAAATTCCCCTACACCATCCGCATCGTGGCAGACACCCTGGAATCAAACGGTTCCTCCTCCATGGCTTCCATCTGTAGCGGCTGTATGGCGATGATGGCAGGTGGCGTGCCCTTGAAGGCAGCAGTTGCCGGTATTGCCAATGGTCTGATTATGGATGAAGCTGGAGATTATGTGGTGCTCACCGATATCGTGGGCTTGGAAGACCATCTGGGCGATATGGATTTCAAATGCGCCGGAACGCGTGCCGGTATCACCGCCATGCAGATGGATATCAAGATCGAAGGCATCACCAAAGATATCATGCGCATCGCCCTCAAAAAAGCCAACGTTGCCAGAATGCACATCCTGGATATCATGCAAGGCTGCATTGAAGAACCGCGTGATGATCTGGCGCCCACTGCTCCCCGCATCGAAGCCTTCCAAATCCCCGTGGATAAGATAGGCGAGGTAATAGGACCCAGCGGTAAAATGATAAAATCCATCATCGAAACCTGCAGTGTGGAAATAGATATTTCTGATGACGGCACCGTGCGCGTGCTTTCTCCCGATAAAGCCTCCATTATGCAAGCCAAGGAAATGATTATGGGCATTGCTGTGGAACCGGAGATTGGCCAGCAGTTTAGCGGCCCCGTCACCAGAATCGAGCCCTACGGCGTCTTTGTAAAAATCCTCAATGGCGTCAAAGAAGGCATGGTGCACGTATCTCAGATGCATCACTCCCGCGTGGAACATCCCGAAGATATGGTGAAACTGGGTGATATCGTGAATGTGAAATCACTTGGCTCTGAGAAGGGCAAGCTTTCCCTCACCATGAAAGGCGTGGAAGGCAATCCCGAACCAAAACCGGGACAGCCCCGCGAGCGTACATATAGCAATCGTCGTGATGACAGAGGTTCAGACCGCGATCGTGGCCGCCGCTCGCAAGGCCGCAACGATAGATACCGTAGATAATACATATATGATACTTTGGCTCCGTTTCCTTGTAACACTGGAGATGGAGCCAAAGCAAACCCCAAGCTGATAAGTCTAAGGAGATCAGAGATGAAAAACTGGATCGCTGATCCGGCTCTGAGCGAGCTGGGACGTAAAGAGATTGCCCTTGCCGAGCTGGAGATGCCCGGCTTGATGGCACTCAGGGAAAAGTATGGCAGTCAGAAGCCGCTCAAGGGCGCCCGCATCACCGGCAGCCTCCACATGACCATCCAAACCGCCGTGCTGATAGAAACCCTGGAAATATTGGGTGCAAAGGTGCGCTGGGCAAGCTGTAATATCTTTTCCACTCAAGACCATGCCGCAGCAGCCATTGCTGAAAACGGCACCCCCGTATTTGCCTTCAAAGGCGAAACACTGGAAGAGTATTGGAAATGCACCCTATTTGCGCTGAGCTGGCCAAATGAGGATGGACCTGATCTCATCATCGACGATGGGGGAGATGCCACCCTGATGGTGCACGAGGGATACCGTTTGGAAGAGCTTTATACCTCCACGGGAAAGCTTCCCCAGCCAGATGCTGAAAACCATGAGCTGAGGCTGGTGCAAGAGCTGCTAATCTCCCAATTGGCGGATAATCCCCAGAAATGGCACAAGATCGCCCAAAACATCCGTGGCGTAAGCGAAGAGACCACCACGGGTGTGAATCGGCTTTATCAGATGTTAGAAGCCGATAAGCTGCTTTTCCCTGCCTTCAATGTCAACGATTCCGTTACCAAATCCAAGTTTGACAACCTCTACGGCTGTAGAGAATCCTTGGCAGATGGCATCAAGCGAGGCACCGACGTGATGGTGGCAGGCAAAGTGGTGATGGTTTGCGGCTATGGAGATGTGGGCAAAGGCTGTGCCCAATCCATGAGAGGCTTTGGAGCCCGCGTGATAGTGAGCGAGATTGATCCCATCTGTGCCCTTCAGGCCTCCATGGAAGGCTTTGAGGTGAATACCGTGGAGAGCATGCTTTCCACTGCCGATATCTTTGTGACTGCCACTGGCAATTGTGACGTAATACGCGTAGAGCATATGCAAAAGATGAAGGACCACGCCATTGTGTGTAATATAGGTCATTTTGATAACGAGATCCAGGTGAACCACCTTTATGCCTTGCCGGGTGTGCAAAAGATTAATATCAAACCCCAGGTGGATAGGATTGTCTTCCCGGATGGCAAATCCATCATTCTGCTCTCTGAGGGCAGATTGGTGAATCTGGGCAATGCCACAGGGCATCCCTCCTTTGTGATGAGCTGTTCCTTTACCAATCAGGTATTGGCGCAAATGGCGCTTTGGCAGGATACACATCAGTTGGGAGTCTATACGCTTCCCAAAATCCTTGATGAAGAAGTGGCGAGGCTGCATCTGGACAAGCTGGGTGTGGTTTTAACCCAAATGACGGAAGCGCAGTCAGATTATATTGGTTTTCCCATCCAAGGACCATACAAGCCGCATCACTATCGCTACTAATGTCCACCAACGCACCGGTAATCATTGATGAGCTCTTTGGCGAGCTGGAATTGCCCACCGATGAGCGTCAATGGTTTGTGGCACGCACAAAGCCCCGCTGTGAAAAGAAACTGGCACAGCATGCACGCCGTAATGACATCCACTATTACCTGCCTC
>JAAYQD010000237.1 GCA_012519465.1 Candidatus Cloacimonadota bacterium | reverse complement strand
TAGTGACAGTTTTCTATGGCTCCGGTAGAGTAATTTATCATCACGGGGATCTTGCCGCTCATCAGGGTGCCGATTACGCCCAACATGCAACCCATGGAGGTGGGCAGCATGATGCCTACATATTTGCCCCTGATTTTGCTGATATGATCTTTGAGTATGAGGGAGGCAATGAGCATTTTGGAATATGTGTAATCATTGCCAGTGGCTTTGTCGTGCACGGCAATCTTATCTGAGTGTTTTTGTGCTGTTTTGATAAAACGTTGGTGCAGTTGCAACATATACATTTCTCCTTAGGAGCTTGGAAGCTCTATAATCGCCCAAGCGTATGGTACTTTATATTTATCATTGTTATCTTGAATCTTATTCATATTGTAAATAATATAAGACGAGCTGAGTGTGAAAGCCATATATTTCTAATTGATGATGTGTAACCAATCCTTGAGCAGGAATTCCAAGCGTCCTATCAAGAGAGAGATGCGCGCCATCACCGTGTAGCCAAAGGTGGCACCGAAACTAACCATGAGAAAGTAAACGCCGATCTTGGAGGGTATCTTTGCCAATCCTTCCTGCTTTTTGCTGAAGTAAAAGAAATACACTCCGCAAAGGGTGCCGATGATGACCAGCAGGTTACCGCTGATTTCCGAGGCAGTGCTTCCCTGGAAAGGGTTGATGATGGTGGCGCCCACTTGCAGCAGCAGATCAGTCTTCAAGCTGCGCATCACGCTGATGGCGGCACTGGTGCCGATGACAATGGAGATGGGATAGCGGCTAATCCATTGCGTTTTGGGGTAGATGCGGGTAAGCATCATCAAGCCCAGGGCAAAGGGTATCAACAGGATGAGATTGCCGCTAAAATCCTGGCTTAGCTTGGCAAAGAGATTGGGGACGATGGTGGAATAGACCACGTAGATGAGTCCGTATCCGGCAGAGAGACCTACGAAGATCTGTTCTGCCAGTTTATAAAAGGGATTATCCCTATACAAAAAGCTGAAGATGCAGAAGGTGAAAAAGGCTGCTAACCAGATTCCAATAGTGTTCATAAGATCAGGCATTTTGTCCTCCTGTGAGGTTTGCTTTGGCTCGTTTGCGTCTGAAGGCGGTGATATTGCCCAAGGTGATCAGCAAGAGAATCACGATATGTGCCACAGATTGGGCATCCATCTTGGTGGTGGCGGGTCCTTTCTTATCAATCAGCATTTCATATTCTGAGGCAGCCTTGAGACCGCCCAAGAGGCCGTGAAGCTGCTTTTGATCGTTTACATAGGGCAAAAAGCCGGGTGCGCTTACGGCAGTGGTGCCACCCGTGACGGGTACATTGTGCACATCATGGGCTATCATCACCCATTCCTTGAGGCCGGGAACTCCTGAAGAGAGGGAGGAAACCCATGCCAAATCCTTTAAGGTGCGTATTCCCTTCAGCATGGGGAGGTCATCCCAGTTTTTGCCAGAGGAATCCTTGGGATACACATCCCGGATGCTGCTGCCCATCGCCTGCAGGGTGACGATTCCGCCCACTTTGTAGCCCAGATTCACATAATCCACCCCATATTCCTTATCGGCATAAGCGGGGTTCCTTTTGGCTTCGGCAAAGCTGGCTTCAGCCATCTGCGGTCCCTGGGGCCAGAGGGCGGTGGCTATTATCTTTTGCCCCTTGGACCAAGCGTGTTCTATCTGTGCCACAGCCATGGGTTGCAGTTCGGTGATGGTGGAAGCTTCATAATCAAAGGAAATGAGGCCATATTTCCCTGCGGGGGTCTCATCAATCAAGTCGTAAGACATCCTTGCAATGGGGGATACCTCGCTGCCCCAGCCAATGGGGAAGATCAGGGGCACCATCACTGCCAGGAAGATGATGAGAAATACTATTCTGCGTTCGGTGTGGGAGCTGGTGTTCACGCTCATTTGTCACCTCCCAGATAGGAACGCTCAATGCCTAAGATAATCCTGAGTCCACTGCCGATTACGCCCAAGGCGGCACTGATCATGATCGCTCTCTGAGCGGCTGTGTTTGGGTATTGCATGATATAATCCGCCAGATTGGGCAGATGCCAAAAGCGGTAGCTCTCTGGCAGCCAGCCGGTGAGCATGGTTCCAAAACCGGTACGCCCCAATATCACAATGACGGCGGCAATCATCAGCAGGTTGGATTCCAAAGTGCGGATGATGAATGCACGATAGGCGGCGGAGGCTATGAAGAACGCCAACAGCGAAAAGAGGGTGGCAGAGAGGGGAACAAACACATGGGTGTAAGTGTAATCAAAGGGCTTTTTGCCCAGCCAGGCACTGATGGAGGCTCCCTGACCCAGGATGCCAGCCTGTTCTTCCATTCCCCATAAGGCACCCATCAAGACCATCAATCCAAAGCTGATGATGCCAATCAAATGATATTGCCAATCTGGCGAGCGGGTGCTAACCTTGGCGGCGTTCATCCTGAGCAAAGACATCACGCCCAAAAGCATGGCAAAGCCGGAGATGATCATGAACCATTCCTGCAGTGAATCCACGATGGAGCTGAAAGGACGGTGGGGGATAAACTCCGAAAAGATAACAATCAATCCGGAGACAAATGCCAAAATCAAAGGTATATTGCGCTTCATGAACCTGCTCCCATCAAAAAGGATTTGAACCACCCCTGACCTGCAATTTCCAGGATAATGCCCACCACAATGAGGAGGATTACCAGGAGCTTGCCAAAGTCGTGCCCCTTGAGGCTGCCCACCTGTTGAGCATCACGGGAGAGATAAGCCGAGGCGGCAAATAGCTCCTCTCCAATCAAGGTGTAATCGCAAGAGACCACAAAGAAGGGTAGCTGGTGGGCATTGGCGGTGCCGGCGGTTTGGATGGCACCAGTACTGAGGCCTGTTTCTGCCAAGATAAGGGATTCCGCGTAGAAGGAGCCTAAGAAGAAATTGGCGGCGGGCTCTTCGCGCACGATGATGCCATCGATGCCAGCCACATAGCCAAATTGATCATCCGTAAGGTAAAAGATGCGGTCTTCACGATAGGCATCAGGGCGTCCTGCCTTGAGATAGGCTTCTTTCACCACTTCACGAGCCGCGGAAAGCACCATGGCAAAGCGGCAAGGGACGATGATTTCTGTGTTATATTCAGCGGCACGTTGGGCAAGCTGGCCCAAAATGGAGAGGGAGGCGATGGTCTGAATATCATCCAGCTCTGAAATGCCGGGCACGAAGAGGATGGGCTTTCCCTTTTCTGTGGCGCGGCCGATTGCCTCTTCCATGGAATCCAATCCACTGATGCGGCGGATATAAAAGTCTTTGCCACGGCGGGCTGCCATCACATAAAAGACGATGGCAGAACCCAATATCAGAAAGAGCAGCAAAAAAGAAAGCTTGTGCATATAAAACCAGTTTTCCTTTGGCTGCCCTTGTGCCTCGATAAAGATACTATCCGCCAAAGCGTCATTATAAGCAATCAAGCGGTAGTGATAGGTCTCATCGGGATCCAGATTGTCATCCACAAAGCCGGAGACCAGTGGCGCATCCAGTTCCATATCTTGATAAACCATCAGG
>JAAYQD010000016.1 GCA_012519465.1 Candidatus Cloacimonadota bacterium | reverse complement strand
TACATGGTTTATGACGGCGCTGGGCTCTGCTTTTGTAATCTTTTTCAAGAGCATCAAAGAGTGGCTTTTGGATACCATGCTGGGCTTTGCCGCCGGAGTGATGATAGCCGCCAGCTTTTGGTCACTCTTGGATCCCGCCATCGAGATGAGTAATGGCTCCCCCTTCCCCGCTGTGATTGGCTTCCTTTTGGGTGGCGCATTTTTGAGATTGATAGATTTGCTCTTGCCCCACGTACATACCGCCCATGGCGAAACAGAGCGGGAAGGCATCAAAACCCCCTGGGGCAAATCCACCCTCATGTTTTTGGCGGTCACCCTGCATAACTTCCCGGAAGGAATGGCAGTGGGCGTTGGCTTTGGCGCTTTGGCACATGGAGGAGACGCCACTTCCATTGCGGCAGCCATTGCCCTCACTTTGGGGATAGGCATCCAAAACCTCCCCGAAGGCGCGGTGGTTTCCATCGCCATGCGCAGGGAGAATATGAGCCGTTGGAAGAGCTTTTTCTGGGGACAATTTTCTGGCATGGTGGAGCCTTTGGGAGGAGTCTTGGGCGCATTGATGGCAGTGGCAGCCAAGCCTGTTTTGGCATACACGATGGCTTTTGCCGCCGGCGCCATGATCTTTGTGGTGGTGGAAGAGATGATCCCCGATATACAGAAAGGCAAACATGGGCACCTTGCCACCATCGGCGTGATGCTGGGCTTTTGTGTGATGATGGTGTTGGATGTGCTGTTGGGCTGATAATCTGCGAGGTTTCAGATACCAGGTTTCAGGTTTCAGTGCTTCGCTAAAGCCAAGTCTATTCTGACGTCTCCATCATTCGTCATTCGTCATTCATTATTCTTTATTCATGGCGAGCGTAGCCCTAACAACTAACAACTATCAACTACTCGCGCAGCGAGCTCCCTAAGAGAATCTCACCAGAGACGGCAGTTTAGGTCAATTACAAGAGGGGCAGCCCGCCTTCTTTCGAGCGTTAGCAAGCCCCTCCTGTTCATTGTCCACTGCTTGCGAAGCAAGCTACAGTCTTACTTTAACAGCTCCATAATCGTGTTATACACCAGCTTGGGGGCTACGTTGAAGGAATAATCTTTCTCCAAGCGTTCCGTGTATTTATGGGAGCCTTTGCCAAAGGGGCCGATATTCACCACCGGCAGATTCAGTTTTTGCATATTTTCCAGCGGGAGGTCATATTTCACACCAAAGCCCGGCATATTGTTTTTTAGGGATTCGATGGCATTTGCCTCTCTGGGTGCGGCGGCATAGCTGAGGTCAGAGATATAGGGATAGAACTTTTTGATAGCCACGTCATACTTGCTTTGGGTGGCTCCCAGGGCGTTTTTGAGGGCGGCAAGCAGGTGTTTTTCCCGCTCGCTTTCGTCTTTCACATAGATGTGGGGATAGTAAGGGGGTGAGTAATAGGCGATCACTACAGGATTCACGTCTGACCACAGGTTGTGCAGATATTCCACCATCTTGAGGGCAAAGATGCGCTCATCCAGGTCGGGATCTTGCATCAGCTCGTCACATTTGGCTTTGATCAATGTGTCCAGTTCATCACCCTTTTCCGCTTTCACCTTGGCATAAAGCTGGTCATAGCTCATCACTCTGGATTCCCAGGGCAATTTGGCAAAGGGAAATTTGTTGCTGAGGCAATACTTTTCGTATTCCTCATTGAGGCTATCCACCACTTTTTGGAAAGCCTTGTCCGCACCTTTGATCATCATTTCCATCACCTTTTCCGGGGTGCTGCTGTGGGTGCTAAAGTTGAAATAGAGATAGCTGGCACGGTTTGTTTGCACAGAATATTCCGGCTTCAGGTCCTGTTGACGCAGGGAAATGGGGGGAACGGTCACTTCGCCTTCCGCTTCGTCACAATAGGCGGTATTAAAATTCATCACTTCCATGATGGCGGAGCTGAGATGGTTGGAATCCACGCCCTTGAAGGGATCTCCGGCATGAGCTTCGGCACCCACCACGTAAAAGCTGGGCATCAATTTGCCCACGGTGCCCACGTAGATATAGCGGGTGTTATCGCCTTCATAGCGGGGAGCGCTGTAGTCTGTATCAATCACGGCGAGGTATTCAAAGCCTTCTTTTTCCTGCAAATGGATCAATTCATCCACCACGGAAAGCATGCCTTTGGAGCCGCCTTCTTCGTCACACACGGCGGCAAAGATGAGGTTGCCTTCAAAATCCTGCGGGTTTTTGGAGAGCTGTTCCACTATGG
>JAAYQD010000236.1 GCA_012519465.1 Candidatus Cloacimonadota bacterium | reverse complement strand
TTGGTCAGGTTGACATGGAACCATTTTTCGCCGTTGATTTCCACGGTTTCTTTTTCGAAGGTTCCGACTTTGTATTGCAATACAGTTTCACTGTCTGAGGATTGCAACACGTTGATGGCGTTGCTTCCGCTTCCCAGAGTTACCGTTTCAGCAAATAATCCAAAGCACAAGAGGCTGAGGATGATGAGCAGCATAGTACGTTGCATAAGTTGTTGTTCTCCTAAATCTATTAGTTTGTCATTGATTCATCATTCTTTCGAGGTCTTTCATGCCCTTGGGAGTGGAAAAGCGCTTCATCATCTTCTTCATGTCTTCAAATTGGCGCAGGAGGCGGTTGACCTCGGTAACGCTGCGTCCACAACCCTTGGCAATGCGCAGACGGCGGCTGCCATTGAGGATTTCCGGTTTTTCACGCTCTTGATTGGTCATGGATTGGATGATGGCCTCCACGTGGACGAGGGCGTTTTCGTCTATCTTCATATCTGCAGGCAGCTTGCGCCCCATGCCAGGGATCATGCGGATGATGGATTCCAAGGAGCCCATCTTTTTGATGCTCTGCAATTGTTTGAGAAAGTCGTTGAGGGTGAATTGGTTTTTGAGCATCTTGCGCGCCAGCTTTTCCTGGGTTTCTGTTTCCAGGGTCTCCTCGGCTTTTTCGATGAGGCTGAGCACGTCTCCCATGCCCAGGATGCGGGATGCCATCCGCTCGGCATGAAACTCTTCCAGATCGTTCACCTTTTCCCCAGTGCCCACAAAGGCAACGGGGCGATCGGTGACGGCTTTGATGGAGAGGGCTGCACCGCCGCGGGCGTCTCCATCCAATTTGGTGAGGATTACGGCGTCGAAGGCAAGTTTGTCATAAAATTCCTTGGCCACCGTCACGGCATCCTGACCGGTCATGGCATCAGCCACAAAGAAGATATAATCCGGCTTGATGTGTGCCTTGAGGCGCTGCACTTCGTCCATCATTTCGGTATCTATATGCAGCCTGCCGGCGGTGTCGAAAATGAGGAGATTGGTAAAATCTTTTTGGGCTTGGGCAAGGGCTGCATCGGCAATTTGGATCACGTCTTTGCTATCGGTGGAGATCACGGGGATATCGATTTGGCGTCCCAAGACTTTGAGCTGTTCGATGGCTGCGGGGCGGTAGACGTCGCATGCCACCATCATGGGTTTGATATTCTTTTTGCGATGCATCAGTGCCAATTTGGCGGTGGCGGTGGTCTTTCCAGAGCCTTGCAGGCCCACCATCATGACTTTGGTGAGTCTGTTGTCATACACCTTAAACTCAAAACCTTCCGTATCCATGAGGGCGGAAAGCTGTTCATATACTATTTTCACCACCTGCTGGCCGGGAGAGAGGGATTTGAGCACCTCTTCGCCTAAGGCGCGCTTTTCCACCTCGCTTACAAAGTTTTTGACGATGCGAAAATTGACATCTGCCTCCAAGAGCGCCATGCGTATCTCACGCATGCTGTCCTTGATGTTTTGTTCTGTGAGGTAGCCGCGTCCTTTGAGGTTGCGAAATATTTTATCCAGTTTGTCGCTGAGGTTGCTGAACATAGATTGATTCCTGTATGTTGGGATTATGACGAGGGGGATCGTCTGAGATTGTTGATGGCAGTGGAATAGTTTTCACTATTGAAAATATAGGATGCGGAGACCAGCATATCGGCTCCGGCATCGATGAGCAAGCCTGCATTTTGGGCGTTTACGCCGCCATCCACTTCGATGTGGATATGATGATCAAGCTGACTGGTGGTGGCCTTGAGGGCGGCAGTTTTGGCGATTACGGAGGGGATGAAGCTTTGGCCTGAAAACCCGGGATTGACGCTCATCAAGAGCACATAATCCAGCTGGGGCAAAATCCAATCCAGGGTTTCGGGACCCACGGAAGGATTGAGCGCCACGCCTGCCTTCATTCCCAAATCCCGTATTTTGGATAACAAGCGGTGGCTGTGGGGCTGGGTATCCTGATGAAAGCTGATCCAATTGACGCCGAGATCTGCCAGCCTTTCCACATAATCAGATGGATTGGTCACCATCAAATGGGCGTCCAGAGGCAGGCTGGTGTGTTTGCGGATGGCTTGGATGAGGGGATAGCCAAAGGTGAGATTGGGCACATAGTGTCCATCCATCAAATCCAGATGGATGAGATCGGCGCCGGCGGCTTCCAGGGCAGCCAGCTCTTCACCCAAGCGCAAGAAATCTGCAGATAAAACGGAAGGGGCAATGAGGATATCG
>JAAYQD010000235.1 GCA_012519465.1 Candidatus Cloacimonadota bacterium | reverse complement strand
TCCGATACCGGAGAGGGGAATCTCGATATTGGGATGATTGTAGAGATTGCTGGTGATGGTCATTGTGCCAGTATAATAATCGGTGGTGGAGGGGGTGAAGCTAACCTGCAAATTGATAGACTGATATGCGGCGATGGAAAAGTCGGAAATCGTGGAGGTAAAAGCAGGGTTATCAATGGCAATGGTGCCGGTGGCAACGTTATCGCTAAAGTTTGCAATGGAGACGGGGATGGTGGCGCTGCCGCCGATGTATTGATTGGGAAATTCCAGGGTCTCATGAGAGATGGGGAATGCACCCACCAGCTCCGCCAAAGAGTATTTTGCACCTTGCAGAATCTCTTTGGAGGTATGATTTTGCAGGAAAAACACCATTTCGCAATTGGAGATTTCCCAGGCGGGGTTCATGTTAAATTGCAGGGTGATGGTGGTCTGCTCTCCAGTGCCAAGGTTGATATTGGTGCCATTTTGATCGGGCACCATGAGGCGGTTGACGTTATCCACAGTGGTTTGGTTGAACCAGTTTTGGGGGATGCTGGATTCCGTGAGCACGGCATGCAACCTCACGTTTGCATTGTCATCTGCCTCGGGCTTGGCAATGGTGACCCCAACGGTATAAAGGCTACCGGCAGCGTTGCCAATGGCGGAAAGAGTGTATTTGCTGGGGATGGCAAGGCGGGCGTTGACCTTGGGCAGGTAATTGCTGTACATGGAGCTGGTGCCACTGCCGCCAGCGGTAACGTTGAGCCCGTCAAAATAGGCGGAGGGGAAACCGCTGGGATTGTAATAGCTATTGCGGGCGTTGGAATAGGTGTTGGCATAGCTGTCGCCATTGTGGTTTTTGATGACGGCAACGGCATGCCCGTTTTCAATGAGATCGTGGCAACCCATGGCGGCACCCGGACAGTAGCCGCACCATGTGCCGGTGGCAACCTCCACAACGACGAGGTTGCGGGGAACAGCGCTCAGCATCACAATAAAGCTGAGCAACAAAATTGACAATACTGCATTTTTCATGTGCGTATCTTCCTTTTATTTGTTTGTTATGTTGACTATAATGGGGTGCAAGTTTTATTCCGAATTACATAAAAACATTAAGTATCTATTCCCAGCGCCAGCTGTGGCACAGGGGTTTGTGGAAGTTAGCCTTTCTTCCCGGCTTTTCTGCTCCAGGTATCCCGGAGGCCGGTGACGCGGTTAAAGACAGGTTGATCGGGCAGATGATCATAATCTGCAGTAAAATATCCCAGCCGCAGGAATTGGTAGCTATCTCCTTTTTGGGCATGGGCAAGGGATGGCTCTGCCATGGCAGTGGGGGGAACGACCAGGGAATCTGGGTTGATATAATCGTGAAAGGTTTTGCCTTCTTCCATTTTGGAAAAATCAGCCAGGGTGAAAAGGTGATCGTAAAGCCGGGCGGTGATGGGGATGGCGTGGGGTGTGGAAACCCAGTGGATGGTGCCTTTTACCTTGCGGCCATCCTGGCTCCATCCTCCTCTGGAATCGGGATCGTAGGTGGCAAACAGGCGGGTGATATTGCCATCGGCATCCTGCTCCACGCGGGTGAGGGTGATATAATAGGCGTGTTTGAGGCGCACCTCTTTGCCGGGAGCCAGCCTGAACCAGCCTTTGGGCGGATCCAGGGAGATATCCTCACGTTCCACCAACAGCTCTCTGCCAAAGGGTATTTTGCGTTTGCCGGCAGAGGGGTCTTCGGGGTTGTTATCCGCATCCAGCTCTTCCACTTGGTCTTCGGGGTAGTTTTCGATGGTGAGGGGGATGGGGTCCAATACTGCCATCACACGCTGGGCGGTCTTATTCAGCTCTTCACGCACGCAGAATTGGAGCAGCTCATAATCCACCACAGAATTTGCCTTTGCCACGCCGATGCGATCTGCAAAATCCCTGATGGCAGCAGGGGGTATGCCTCTGCGGCGCATTCCAGCCAGGGTGGGCATGCGGGGATCATCCCAATTATCCACCACGCCGCTTTCCACCAGTTCCAAGAGCAAGCGTTTGCTCATCATTGTGTAGCTGAGGTTGAGGCGGGCAAATTCGATTTGTCGGGGGTTGCTGGGCACGGGGAGGTTGTCTAAAAACCAGTCATAAAGCGGGCGGTGGTCTTCAAATTCCAGGGTGCAGACGGAGTGGGTGATCATCTCCAGGGCGTCTGAGAGCGGATGGGTGTAATCGTACATGGGGTAGATCATCCATTTATCTCCGGTGCGGTGATGCTCCGTCATCTTGATGCGATAGATCACGGGATCGCGCATGTTCAGATTGGGCGACGCCATATCTATCTTTGCCCTCAGGGAGCGTGAACCTTCGGGGTAGAGGCCATCTCTCATGCCTCTGAAAAGGCTGAGGTTTTCAGCCACACTGCGCTCGCGATAGGGGCTGTTTTTGCCGGGTTCGGTGAGGGTGCCACGGTATTCGGCTATTTCTTCCACACACAAATCGCACACGTATGCCTTGCCGTCTTGGATCAGGATTTCGGCATATTCATAGAGCTTTTCAAAGTAATCTGAGGCGTAAAAGAGCTTGTCTCCCCAATCGAAGCCCAGCCATTTTACGTCTTCCATGATGGATTGCACATACAAGAGCTCTTCCTTGGCGGGGTTGGTATCATCAAAACGCAGGTGGCAGATGCCGTTATAATCCCTTGCCAAACCAAAATTGAGGCAGATGGATTTGGCATGGCCGATGTGCAAAAATCCGTTGGGTTCCGGGGGGAAGCGGGTGATGATAAAATTGTGTTTGCCGCTCTCCAAATCCGCATCTATGATATTGCGGATAAAATTGGGGACGGGAGTCCGTTCTTTATCTTCAGTGATGGGTGTTTCTGGTTTTTCCATTGTCTTTACCTTAATATATTTCAATATAATGTCATTATTTCCCAAGGGGCTTTTCTCGTCAAGGCTAATTAGCACAAAATGAAAGGATATAGGCAGCGAAGGAAGAGGTGAGAGGGATTTTTGTATTGACAAATCAGGGGCTGCCCCAATCTTGACATTGCCAGGCGCAACGCAATGGATGCTCGTGAACCATGTCAGGTCAGGAATGAAGCAGCATTAAGCGAAGTATTCCATGTGCAGTTGTTTGCCTGGCATTTTTATTTTGTACACAAGGCACATATATTGCATATATATGCGGGCATCAAGAGGCTTTGTCGGATTAGATGGAGCATAAAGGATTGAAAGATGAGATTAGCACATACAATCATTCTTCTACTTATGGCTGGGCTGATATTTGCGTTTCCCGTGCATATTCAGACATGGGATGTGGATAGGGAAGTAAAGACCCTCAACACGCTGAATATCAGCATTGACGGCGTTAACCGCAATACCGGCACGATTATGGCTTATGTGCGTGATGAGGCGGAGTATCAAGGCATTTTGGATGCGGGGATGGATGCCACACGGCTGCCCAATCCTGCTCCTGAATTGGCACGCATGCTGAATTCCCGTCCGCCCATAAGGGGAGGGGAGCGGGATGATTATTACAGCATTGATGAGTACGTGGATTTTATGCAGCAAACCGCCACTCAATATCCGGAGCTTTGCCACTTGGAGATGATTGGCTCATCCGTGCAGGGGCGTCCCATTTACTTTATGAAAATCTCGGATAACGTGGAGCAAGACGAGCCGGAGCCGGAATTTCGCTATATTGCCTCCATCCATGGTGATGAGCCGGTGGGCTATGATCTTTTGATCCGTTTGATACAGCTTCTCACCTCGGAGTATGGCAGCGACGCACGCATCACAGAGATTGTGGATAATACTGAAATCTGGATTTGTCCGATGCTGAATCCCGATGGATTTGTGGCGGGACGGCGCTATAATGCACAGAATATCGATTTGAACAGAAACTATCCGATGCCTTCTGGAGACCAGCATCCGGATGGCTCTCCCTGGGCGCCGGAAAACATCGCCGTGATGGATTTTAGCCAGGCACGCAACTTCCAGCTTTCCACAAACTTCCATGGGGGCGAGATTGTGATCAATTACCCATGGGATTACACCTTTACGCTGACCCCGGATAACGATCTCATCCGGGAGGCGGCGCTCACCTATTCCCGCGAAAACAGTATGTTGTATAATAGCACGCAATTCCCAGAAGGAGTGGTGAATGGGGCGCAATGGTATGTGATCACCGGTTCATTGCAGGATTGGTCTTATGGATATACGGATTGCATAGATCTGACGGCGGAGATTGGCACCACCAAGTGGCCTCCCGCCAGTCAATTGCCCATGTATTGGGATCTCAACAAAGAATCCATGCTGTGCCTCTTGGAATTTGTGCAAAACGGCGTGCATGGCACAGTGACATCCGAGGGTGGAATGCCTCTGGGTGATGCCACCATCCATGTGGTGGGCAATGACAAGGTGATGCATGCCGGCAGTGTGTGGGGAGACTATCATCGCCTGCTCTTGCCAGGATCGTATACCATCAGGGCAGAGGCGGATGGCTATATAGCCCACAGCCAGCAGATAACCGTTCCCGCCAGTGGCAGGGTGGATCTTGACTTTGTATTAATGGAAGCGGGGCAAACGGACTTTTGGGGGCAAATCCGCGATGTGGATGGAGTTGGGATAGACGATTTTAGCGTGGAGATAAATACCAATCCTCCCCTCACAGCGGAGGCGGATGCCAACGGCTCCTTCAGCTTTGAAGACATCCAGGAAGGGTATTACAATGCCAAATTTATCCGCGAAGACTTTGTGTTTTATGAAAAGCAGTTTTTGCTGACGGCAGAGGACAACCGGCTGGTATTTATCTATGAGGAACCGGAGGTTTTGTTTGAGGATGCCTTTGACAATATGGATAATTGGACGGCAGACCAGCCTTGGGGGATAATCCATTATGAGGGTGATAACAGGCTTACGGATTCTCCCAGTGGCAATTATGCCAATAATATCAACAAATCCTGCCGCCTCACCAACCCCATCGATCTCTCGCAGATTGAGAATGCCAAATTGACCTTGCTGGAAAAGCATATCTTGGAAACGAATTATGACTTTGCCTATCTGGAGGCCTCCCGCGATGGGGAGAATTGGCAGCAATTGGCGGTCTTTACCGGCACGCAGGTGGGCTGGGCATACCGCATCATCCCGATATCAGATTATGATGGGGGCGATCTGCACTTGCGCTTTAGGATTCAAACGGATTGGTACACCAACAGGGATGGCATTTATATAGATGATTTGACGGTGACTGGCTATTCCACAACAGAGAGGTTTTTGGGAGATGCCACTGGGGATAGGATAATAAGCGTGAAAGACCTGCAAGCCATCTTGGATTATAGCGTGGGCTTGGATCCTGATGATATTCCGCGTCCCTGGCAGCCCGATCTGATCGCCGCCTGTGATGTGGATGGCAGCGGGGATTTAAGCTCTGTGGATGCCTTCCTGGTGGCGCAATATATCTACGATCCCACGTATCGTTTTGCCGCTCAGGGCGGGGAGGAATATCCCTTCGCCGAGGTGCTGGCAGAGCATAGCTTTGAGGGGAATGGACACACAATGACCTTCCAGCCGGCAAACTCGCTGTGTGCATTGGATATACAGTTGATTAGCCCCGATGAAGACAGCGTGTGGGATATAGAGCTTGATCCCCAAGACGTGGGCGGTTATGTGGCGTTAAATAGGGATGGTAAGGCATTTGCCTGGGTGAAGCTGGAGGAGAGCCTGCAAAGCGTGCAAGAGATCTTGAGTGGCTCGGTGGCGGAGGTGGTGTGTAATTATGCTCTTAATGGAGCAAATCATCAGATAAACTGGCATCCCGGTACTGCGAATCCTGATGATAATCAGGTGGCGGCACCCTTTGCCTTGATGCAAAACTATCCCAATCCTTTCAACCCTCATACCCAGATCAGGTTTTGGATAGCAGATAGCCTAAAGCCCAGCAGCATGAGGATATACAACCTCAAAGGGCAGCTTGTGAAGACGCTTTTTGAGGAGCGTTTGGAGGCAGGGGCTCACCAAGTGGGATGGGATGGAAAAGATAATGCTGGACAAAATGTGGGTAGTGGCATATATTTGTATCGTCTGATAAACGGACTTAACACTCAAACAAGGAGGATGATCCTCATTCAATGAAAAGACACAGAATCGGCATTTTGATCCTGATCCTATTGGCATCTGCGATGATGCTGGGGTCCAAATGCAGCAAAGAGCCAAAGGATAAGCAGGAATCCAGCACCATCAGCTATGAATTTCGCAAAGATGGCGAGCTGAGCATATTGGGCAAAGATGGCGAGGTGAAGGCATCTTTTGATATCGAGATTGTAAGTAGGAAAGATGACGTGCACAGAGGGCTGCAATTTCGGGAAAGCATGCAGGAAAACCAGGGGATGCTGTTTATCTTTGATGGCAAACAGAATTATGGCTTTTGGATGAAGGATACCTACATCCCGCTGGATATGCTGTTTATTGATTATGAAAACAAAATCTTTCAGATTGCTGAGGATACCACTCCGTTTAGCGAGGAACATATTGAAGTGGTGGGCTATAACCTCTATACTCTGGAAGTGAATGCAGGAATTTGCAAGAAATATAGCATTAATAATGGAGATACCATCACGTGGAAAAGAACCCCATGACCAGAATACTCTGGATAAGCATACTGCTTTTTGTAATTATTTTTATGGTCGCATCCTGTAAGACTCAAAAGGGCTTGAAGCAGGATATTGGCGAGGCAGACCTGAAAAACTCTAAAGATTCTGTGCAGGAAAACCATTTCGATCTGAGCGATAGCCTGCTGGAAGGCGAACAAGGGGACGCATCCCAAAAGCAGACCCCCGGCAAAGGAGATGCCAAATCCAGAACCAGCGCTGTGGCGGATAGCAGCCTGAAAAACTATAAATACTCTTGGACGGATTCCGAAAACATACCGCCTGTAATCATCATAGTGGATGACTTTGGCTATGCCACCGGGTCTTTATTGCAAAGCTTTGCAAATCTGCCCAAAGAGGTGGCATTTGCCATTTTGCCCGATCTCGCCCATACCCAGGCGGCGGCACAAGCTGCCCAAAATAGCGGCAGAGACGTACTCATCCACTGTCCCATGGAGGCAACGATCTCCAAGACCTCACCTGGCAAAAGATATCTGAAACCGGGGCAGGATGGTGAAACCGTGCGCGATATGCTGGATTCCTTTTATGCACAGATGCCCATGGCGATTGGCTTGAACAATCATATGGGCAGCACTGCCACACAGAATAAGGATTTGATGCAAACGGTGTTGGAACACTTGCGCACCAAGGGACTCTTGTTTGTGGATAGCGTTACCATTGGTAATACGGCGGGCTATAGATTGGCACAATCCGTGGGAATGAGGCCTATCAAGCGTGATCTGTTTTTGGACGTTCCAGATAATAGTGATGCCACCATCGCCGCCCGTATCTCAGATCTGGGCAGGTTCCGCGGCAGAGTGGAGCCTGTGATCATCATCACTCACTGTCATAACAATGCCAAGCTGGTTGCTTTGCAAAAGTTCCTCACCCAAATCCAGGATATGGGGGTGAGGCTCACCTCTCTCTCTGGCTGGTATGGCAGCGGTGGTGTGGCGCTTGGTAATTAAAACCCTATAGAGTAAGGTTTTAGGCTCTGGTATCCCCTGGCTTTAGAGGATGTGAAAAAAGCGGCATCGCATATTTTCAACTATGCCTTGCATTAGTTTTATTTTGGCGATGAGAGCCTATTATTTGCTATACTGAACCGTATATTGGTTTAAATTGGCGAAAATA
>JAAYQD010000234.1 GCA_012519465.1 Candidatus Cloacimonadota bacterium | reverse complement strand
GGTGGTACAAGGGAGGCTAATGGGCATGAAGCTGTTATATGTATGACGCCGCTCTTACCGGTACTCGTATATCACCCAGCCATCGCGTCCCAAACCCAAGAAAACCATATCCTTGCTCAAAGCAATATCATACGCGGAAAAAGGAGGGTTGAGGTTGTGCAGGTCGCTGATCCTGAGGGGATCACGCACATCCAAGATCTTCACTCCTCCGCGCCCCAAGGCGATGAACAGCCGGTCGTCTTTCACCTCCAAATCCAGGATTTCATTGGACATCCGGAATTGGTTGACCAGCCGAGGGTTTTTGAGGTCTTTGATATTGATGCCAAAGAGGTTTTTATCTGCTCCCAGCCAGATGGTATCACCGTTTTTCACCATCACCCGGGCGTCGTTTATCTGGTAGTTTTGACCACGGCTCACGGGGAATTGCTGGTCTGAAATATCTACCGTCACCAAGCCAAAATCGTTCAGGGCAAACAGTGTGGGATACAGCGCCACAAAATCACGTATCCCCCAATTGGTGGAAAACGTGGAGATTATCTCACGCAGGCCACCGGAGCCGATATTGATGATATCAATCCCCTTAAAACGGTCTGCCACATACAGGGTGGAGCCCTCACGGGTTATCTTGTCTCCCGGCAGATGCTCTGTGAAATAGATGCGGGAATAGCTATTGAGCGAATCCACCGGCACCACGATATTGGCAGGCTCGTGGGTAACCACATAGAGGTAATTTTCCCCCACCAAATCAAAGTCTTCTATCTGGGCAGCAGATAGATAGGATGCCTCGATGCGCGGCTGCCAGGGATTGAAGATGCTGTAAATCCAGATTTGGTTTTGACTGCGGGTAATCACCTGTTCATCAAATACTTCGATGCCCAATGCCTGCCCGGTCTGGATATGAGCCAGGGGGTAGAGAAATTTGTCGTCAATCGCAGTCAGCGAAGCCAAAACTGCGATTAAAAGCAGGATACCAAATAGTTTTTTCATCATAATTACTCCAACAGTGATGTGATTACATCACGGGGTTTAACGCCTTCCGCCTCGGCTGTGAAGGAAAGCAGGATGCGATGGCTGAGGACGGGGAATGCCACGGCGCGGATATCCTCTTCACTGGGGCTCAGCCTGCCATCCAGAGCGGCGCGGGCTTTGGCAGCTAAGATGAGGTTTTGGCTGGCACGCGGTCCTGCGCCCCAGCTTACCCATTTGCGGATTTCAGCGCTGGCATCCGGGCTATCCGGACGGGTGCGGCGTGCCAAATCCACTGCATATTGCAATACATGATCAGCCAAAGGCAGGGAGCGGACAGCCGCCTGTGCCTCCAAGATTTGCTCTGCTGTAAAGAGCCCTGTCACCTCCGGTTGGGCCTTGCCGGTGGTGCTTTTCACGATTTCCAGTTCAGTTTCCCTATCGGGATAATCTATATGCACATAAAACATAAAGCGGTCAAGCTGGGCTTCCGGCAGGGGATAGGTGCCTTCCTGCTCGATGGGGTTTTGAGTGGCCATCACAATGAAGGGCAAAGGCAGGGGGCGCGTCTGATTGCCGCTGCTAACTGCATATTCCTGCATGGCTTGCAAGAGAGCTGCCTGCGTCTTGGGCGGGGTGCGGTTGATCTCGTCTGCCAGGATGATATTGGCAAAGATGGGACCCTTTATATATCTGAATTCTCTATCCTGACCACTGCCCACGAGGATATCGGAACCTGTGATATCAGAGGGCATCAAGTCAGGTGTAAATTGGATGCGGCCAAAGGATAGGTTCAAGGCTTTGGCGATTGTGGAAATCAATAGTGTTTTGGCAAGGCCAGGCACTCCTTCAATCAGCAGGTGGCCATTGGCAAAGAGGCCAATCAACACTTCTTCTATTACCCTATCTTGACCAATGATAACGTTGTGAATCTGTTCCAACAGCTTGTGGCGTGAATCTTTCAGTTGTTCTATTGAGGTGATGAGTTGTTCGCTATTCATCCAGGGTTTCTCCTTTGAAAATCTTGCTAAGTAACTGGCCGCCATTGATGCTGAGGGAGATAATCCCCGTCAGCACAATCACAGCCGCCGTAAATATATGGGCAAATGCCATAACCGCAGAAGCATCTGGTTTTGTCAACCCAAATCCTGCACTGAAGATAATTATCATCATCCATTCGTTGGATCCCAGCTGAGCAGGAGGCTGAGGCAGAGCGTAACTGAGGTTAATGAGAGTATAACCAAATAAAACCATGGCAAAAGGATATGTGATGCCAAAGGCGATAAATATCAGCCAAAAGTACAGGCCGTCAAACACGAGCCCCAATGCCGTCAATCCCATTGCTGCCAATAGTTTGCCAGGTTGGTGCCGGAAGGTTGCCATGCCTTGCACAAAGGCCTCTATATAGCCATCGGTTTTGGTTTTCACCCGCTTTGGCAGCCAAGAGAACAGCGCTTGCAAGATTCTGCTCACCTTTCCGCTGTTTCTGATTGCCAAGATCAATACCAAAAACGACACTGCGAATACTATAACCAATATACCCAGAAGTCCCAGCATCCCTCCACTAAATCTCACTTTCAGAAATGGTAAAAGCAAGAGCACCACCAGGATACCGATGGTATCAAAGCTTTTATCCACAAAGATTCCGGATAGCCCCTGCATCACTGGCAGTCCACGCTGCCTCTTGAGTAGCCACGCCTTGGCAAGCTCTCCGGCACGAATGGGGATCAGATAGTTGATGAAGTTGCCGCTGAGGCTGATGAGCCAGGTGCGCAACACGCCCACATTCACCTCTTTGGGGATGAGCAGATACCAGCGGAAGCTGCGGATAAAATATGCCAACATATAGCACACAAGGCTGAGTATTACAGGTGTCAGCCTCACCTCTTTCATGCGGCTGGTAAGCTCTGTGATATCCACAAACCTGAGCCACAAGAGCAGCAGCACTATCCCCAGGAGCAAGCCCAGGATGAGCGAGATGATGTTTTTACGCTTCATGATTGGGGGATAAAGAGCATATAATAATGGTGTGCCCAGATACGCTTGAATG
>JAAYQD010000233.1 GCA_012519465.1 Candidatus Cloacimonadota bacterium | reverse complement strand
CCACAAAGCCAGCTCTTTGCCAGCCAGCTCCGAGGGGATCGTGACGCTTACTTTAAACCAAGCGCTGCCCCACAGCTCGCCCCACTTTTCCCCGCACTGGATGGCACGCCAATTTTGGCTCTCCAGTTCTGTATAAGGAATGGGTAAATCATGATAACAAAAGGAAGCATGCGCATCCGCAGAATGCTGGTGAACCAAGGGCTGAAGCCTCTCTATCAAGCGCCTTATCCGTTCAATATGAATCTTTTCATTTTGCATTTTCGTAATCCTAAAATGATGATGAACAAAGACTTTTCAAAGGTGCAGGATTGTCAATAGCAAAAGTGCCACTGCCTGAAAACACCCATTTTGGATGTTGCCACCACACCCTATCCCGTTACATTGAAAAACAGCACCAAAACAAAGGGAAAAGCGCAGATTCCCCTTGCTTTAATCCCCCAGTAAAATACTATATTATAAGATAGATAATACATCGAGGTATAAATGCCAGTAAATACAAGGACGGAATATGCCTTGCGAGCCCTTTTGGAGATGCATGCCAGCGATGGCACCCCCATTTCTGCCCACAAGATATGTCTGAATCAACAACTGCCCAAAAAGTATGTGGAACACCTGCTTGCCGCGCTTAAGAATGCGGGCATCATCGATAGCAGCATCGGTTCCAAGGGAGGATACTCACTCGCCCACAAAGCTGAGGAGATCAGCCTTTGGGATGTGATGCAGGCGGTGGATGATCACAGCATGGATATGGCTTGTGACGAGAGCAGGGGAGACTATTGCCTGGGCAGCAAATGCCGCTTGAAGCCTTTTTTCCAGAGTGTTTCCCAACAGCAGCGGCAGCTCTTCCAATCCCATTCCCTGGCAGCTATAGCAAGATTTGAAGATATAAAAGGAGAATCATAATGAACGAGCAAATCTATATGGATAACTGTGTTACAACGCCGCTGGCGCCGGAAGTGCTGGAAGCCATGCAGCCCTATTTTTCCAAAGAGTTTTGGTATCCCGCCTCCTTTGTGAGCACCGGAGAAGCTACCAGCAGCGCGGTGCATGAGTTTAAGGAAATCATTGCCAAAGCCATCAACGCCCACGAAGAAGAGCTCACCTTCACCTCCGGCGGCACCCTGGCAAACAATATCGCCCTCAAAGGCTTGGCGCTGGCGCATTCCAAAAAAGGACGCCACATCATCGTCTCTTTGGTGGATTATCCTGATTTGCTTACCCACGCCGCCTATTTCGAGAAAATGGGCTTTGATCTCACCTATCTGGAAAGCGATGAATTGGGCTACGTTTCCCCGGATAAGTTGCGCTCCGCCCTGCGCCCGGATACCATCCTCTTTATGAGCACGATGGTAAACCACGTGGTGGGCACCATCCAGCCCATCGCAGAATACGCCAAAGTATTGGCAGAAGCGGATCACAAGATCTTCTTCCATGTGGATGGGGCACAGGCTTTTGGCAAGATGCCCCTGGATATGCAGGCTTTGGGGATGGATACCTTCAGCATCAGCGCCCACAAGATACACGGCCCTCAGGGTGTGGGTGCTTTGTGGGTGAAAAACGGCACCAGATTGAGCCCCTATGTGCATGGGGTAAAGCGTTTTGACTCCCTGCAGCCGGGTGGTCTCTCCCTGGCTGGCATAGCCGGATTTGCCAAGGCGGTGGAACTGGTTTATGCAGATTTGGACGGCAATATCCGCCAGCTGCGGGAGCTCTCCGATTACCTCTTGCAAGAGCTGGAAAAGAATATCGAATATATCGAGCTCAACGGTCCCCGTGGGGAAGGCAGGGTGTGCCACAATATCAACGTTTCCATAGATTATATCGAAGGCGAATCCATGGCCATGATGTTAGATAGAAAGGGCATCACGGTGGCAACCGGCTCCGCCTGTGCCTCGCAAGGCCTCAAGCCCAGCTACGTTCTGATGGCAATGGGCAAGAATCACGTGCAATCCCATGGCTCCATGAAGTTTACCTTTTCCCGCTACAATACCAAAGAACAGATAGATTATGCCGTGGCAGAATTGAAAGTAATCACAGAGCGGCTGCGCCAGCTTAGCCCCCTTTACAACGCAATCAAACAACAACAGGAGAAATAATGCAATACTCTGAAAAGGTGCTGCAACACTTTATGAACCCCCAAAACGTGGGCAAGATGGAACACCCCGATTCCACTGCCACCGAAGGCAGCCCCGCCTGTGGCGATCAGGTGACCATCTACCTCAAGGTGGATGAAGCCAGCAAGGTGATTGAGGATGTAAAATTCCTCTCCTATGGCTGTGCCTCCAATATCGCCACCGCTTCCATCGTGACGGAAATGGCAAAAGGCAAGACCTTGGACGAAGCCAAAAAGATCACCTGGCGCGATGCCATGGAAGCCCTGGACGGATTGCCCCCGGTGAAGGCACATTGCAGTGTGCTGGCTGCCGATACCCTGCAAACTGCCATCTCAAACTATGAGATAGCGCACGGGCTGAAAGAAGTGCCCAATTTTAGCAAAGAAACCATCATTGAAGAGCTGAAAAAGATCATCTATCCCCAGGTGGGCGAAGATATCATCACCCTCAAGATGGTGAAATACGTGGGATTTGACAATGGCGAAGTCTTGATCGACCTCAACATCATGAGCTTTGACCAATACCGCGAAAACGTGGCGGAAGAGATCCGCGAACACCTCAGTAAATATCCAGAGGTGAAAGACATCCAAATCAATTTCCCTTCCTAAGCCTCCGCTCTTGAATAGCGGTGCTACCTGGGATTAGATAAATATGAAAGGCAGTTCCAACCGGGACTGCCTTTTTGGTTGCAGCTTGCTTCGCAAGCAGTTGTTAGGTGTTAGTTGATAGTTGATAGGGAAGCGGCAGTCCGCCGCTTTTTTGGAACCTGGAACCATGCATTCGTCATTCATTATTCTTTATTCATCATTCATCGCGAGCGAAGCGAGCTCCCTAAAGAGTCTCACCAGAGACGGTAGTTCAGGTCAAAATCCTGCTGCTTGCCTCTCATCCAATTGCGAGCAGGAATTTGGAGCGCAGATTGCGGATAACTTTGTCTTTTCGCTTTTGTGCCATTTTTTCGCTTAGGTTCATTCCTGAACAGTCAAGTGATGGACTATCCATAATGTATCACTGTTTAGAAACTAACACTCGTTTTAAGATAGATACTTTGACTGGTGACATCATATAAATGATAGACTGTTGGATTTGGATCAATGCTGTAAGAATAGTGATCTGCTGTGCTTTGAAATCCCAAGTTGACTCTTAGTATTTTGCTGATCTGCCATTCCGAGTTGAAATAATATCCAAAATATCCATCATAAAGAGCAAATGGGATCTCTATATTGTTGAATCTCAGACCCATATTGAACCTGAACCCTGTGTTGAAATTGACAGCATAATCCAGATTTGCAAAGAGATACTCGTTATCCCAGCTTTCCGTCTTGGGATGGTCATATTTGTAATATGTGGCGTCCAGCTTTAGCGAAGTATTTGGGTTTATCATCGATTCCAAAGAACCATATAGGTAGGCATAATCAACTATTTTTTCTAAACGATAAACCAAGTTTCTTGCCCCTCCAATCCTGATAAACGGAGAGATATTCGACCAGTAATTGCTTCCCAAGCTGAAGAATGCTTTTTTGTACTCATAACTTATATCGTTATATGTTTCATCACCATAGCTGGCATCTATGCCAAGATATGCCCGGGTGGACAGAATCTTGGACTGGTTGCGATACGCCACATACGCTTCAATGCGATCATTACTGTTATGATTTGTCACATACTGAGCAATCACAGAGTTTGAGAAATCGGAAACAAATGACTTGGGGAAAACAAGATAATTTGTATAGGTGGCATTAAAAGTGTTCCGGTTCATCAGGGAGATGTTGCCCATGTCAGCCCGAAACGAGTCATCAATGTACTTGCCTGATAGATCTAATGTGTGTGTGATGTTACTAAAGCTGTATTTCAAAATGCCTGACGTTCCTGAAGAATAATCTGCCAACAAGCTGTCTCTTGCTGTGCTGCCGCTCAGTTCGATACTGAAGTTATTATTCCCCCAAAATTGACGGGAAAACATTGCGCTTAATACTTCATTATTGTATGCTGCCTTATTATCCATTCTATTGTAAGCGTATAGTGATAGCTGACTCTTCCCAATATTCTGCCTGATGGCAAAGGCGTTGTAAAAGTCATCCGTACCGTTATAGAGTTGTTTTTTCTGATCTTTGGCACCCAGCAGGATGAGCGACGTATTGGGCTTTATAAGAGAATACTTTATGGCAGCCAAGGGCGATATGATGTTCCTGCTATACCAATATGAATTTGACCCGGTCAGCAAATCAAGGTCTTCCTTGAAAAAGAACCTGTTTTCCTGCAGCCATGGTTTGTAAAGCGTGTTGTAGATATCGTCTACTGAGTCCAAGGGAATATCAGAATAGTCCGGCTGCAAGGTTAACTTGAGGCTGCCATTTTGTTGGGGTCGAAACGTAAAATCGAGCCCTACATAGTCTTTTACTTTGAAATTCTGGCTATTTAACAAGTCATATTTTGCGGTGTAATAAACTCTTGTATTCACGCCATAATCCCTTGCAATCCGTACCGGAACTGTAAGTTGGGCTGATTCACTATAATAAGACTCTCCCATCGACCTCACCACATGGGGATAGTTAAAAGCCCTGCCATCATTACGCATCCATCTGTTTGCGATTACTCCAATCGTAAATGGTGTGTCTTTTGTGGTTCGCATATCTTTCCAAGGGATTTTGGCATAGATTATCCATCGATCTTGGCTGATTATTGATTCATACTCATAATCCGAATTCCAATCATAATTCTGGTTTACTCCCAGCCCTATAGTGTAATCCTCTTTGTTCATAAGAGGATAAAAAACGTAGGTGTAAGCAAAGTTTTGATTGGGGACAGTTACCAGACGCAGCATGATAAAATCTCCACTGCCGGGTTGATCTCTTTTGGTCTCATTACCCTTGCTGAATGTGGAATCAATCTCTACAGAGCAAATCATATATAGATTCTGTCCATTAGCAAAGAATTCAAAATCCGTATTTAGCCTGCAAGGACTAAAATTATCGTCAACATTGCCCATGATGCCGGTTGTAAATTCGAGTTTGGTAGATTGGGTTATCTGCTCTTGTATGCTTAACGCATGCGCTCTGCATGCAATAACACATACCATAATTAGAACTAAAGAGAGTACTCGTGTTTTCATAATCATCTCCATATGATATTCTTGAATTTGGTATCTAAACATATAAGTGTCAAAAAGCCAGGAATGGGGGTTGTAGATTAGCGATTATTTTCGCTTATAAGTGAAATTATTTTGGCGTAGCTCCACAACGATCTTCCTTTATCCTTTGGTATCAACAGGTTAGCGGGAATATCATGCTCTCCTACGTGTTGGTTTCTTTTGCAGGATTCCACCTTAACGTGGTTTATATCGTTTAGGGTAACGATAATTGTGGTCATTAAAGGGATTGGATTTGTTCCAAGATGCATGAGATACAAGCGAAATCTTCTCTCCCCAACCATCGATATACCCCAATCTTCCACACTTTTATAGCCATCCAATGCCTTGGGTAAATCGGGGTGTAATCTGCGCAACT
>JAAYQD010000232.1 GCA_012519465.1 Candidatus Cloacimonadota bacterium | reverse complement strand
GGAGTGGCTGTGGGACGTCTTTCTGCCATCATTGATCAATACAACGAGGCATATCTGAATAAAGAATGGCAGCTTGCCTTCCAAAAGCGTGATGAATTTAAGGCTGAGGAAGCCAAATATCTGCGGGAAGGTCTGCCTCTGGACACTGCAGAGCAACACAGTTCCTTTGCCATTGCAGAAACGGAATACCGAGAAACCCAAGCCCTGCTTACCTTCCTGAATGGCTTTGATAGCAGCTTGGCAGCCATTGAAAACGGCACTTATTTCAAGAATACACCAAACCAACATGTTTACGTTACGGAGAAAACCAGATTTGTTCAAGATTTGATGGGTGGAAAACTGAGAAGGTTGCCCGCATTTGCAGATGCTGTAAATGCTGAGATCAGAAAGGTAGAGCGCCTGCTCACGCCCACCAATCTGGCAATGCTGACCACAGACAGGGTCGTGAAAGCCCTCACCGTGGAAGCCAATATCTATGAATATGCCGTCGAAGTGGTGAATACACAGATAAATCGTTATTTCGAAATCTCAAACGACGTAAAAGCCTACAAGGATGATCCCGAAGTATTGGCAAATATCTGGGGACAGGTAAACTATGGCTATATTTATCCCTTTGAAGATGAAGCCAAGATGGTCTACAACACCCTGTATTCCGGATTCCACTTACCCGGATATGTGGACGAGAATACCACGAATGCAGTGAATAAACTCACGGAATTTGGCATGATGTCCAGCTTCCAGAAAAAGGAATATGCCCTGGGCTCTGCCTGGCAGTACTCCAGAGTGTTTGATGACGCTGAAACCTCACCCATCAGCCCCACGGTGCGCACTGTAACCACCGTCAAGGGCCTCACCATGGGAGAATTGCAGATTCCGCCTGCCACCAAGTTGCAAGCTGAGATTAAGCTTGAATCCAAAATAGCCCCCAGCTTCGTATATCTGCAAGTGATACATTCTGAAGGCGTGGAAGCATTTGTAAATGACGAATCAGCTGTGCTTTCCGGCTTTGTGATAGACACCCTGGACGCAAGACAGCCCGCCACAGAACGCTTTGGCTATCATCTAACAGGCGTGGAATGGGACGAAACTGAAAACACCATCCGTGTTTTGTTTAACAATCCTCTTGAGGAAAGCATCCCCGTGCGTGCCACTTTGCAGGCATACTATGATGAAGCCCTCTTGGAACAAACCAGAATCCGTGAAACCATCCGCTTTAGCAGCAGTCCTTCATGGAGAGCGATAGTTGCTGATCCTGATACACAGGCTGAAATCCAAGCTCCTGCACGGGTGTCCAGTGCATTTGATATCCCCCGGGAGATGTATTCTGGCATGGAAGATCATCAAGCCCAACCCATTTGGCCCAGGGAAACCGCTGAGGCTCCCTATTACGACGTTGCCTTTGAGACAGACTTTATTATCAGTGAGAATCCGGTGTCTGCGATAGTTGAATTTATCGCCCCTGATACCGCCACTGTATATTTGAATGGCGGTATGTTGGCCACAGAGGTGATGATGGATTATGATACGGATCCCTTCCACATCTACCCCAGCTATCTGGAGCTACCGTTGGACGCTTTGCGCAAAGGTTCAAACCACCTGCGCATAGAAGTCCACAACCAATCTGCATACCGTGGCATATTGGCTGAAATCAAGATTGAACAATACGCAAAGGAGTGAGACCAATGAGAAAGATAATTGTAACTGCAATTGCCTTGGTGATGGCAACCCTTTTACTGGGGCAAGCTGTCACCTCCGAGCTCCCTCCCAGTGGCTTTGAGGGAGTGGCGGAAATGGTGGATCATGAAGTTTTTGAGCTCACCCTCAAAGCTTTGCAACCTGATATCACCACCTTCAAAGATAAAGCTGATACTTACAACGAAGTTGGTAGGTACAACTTCCCCAAATACTATCTGGAACTCATCCAGAAGGTAAGCAAATTACAACTTGATAATTGGCAACAAAAAAGAAATATATGGCTAGGAGTCAAAATGAAAACAAAACAAATCATACTGGTAGTGATTGCTCTCCTGTTCTGTGCCACTCTGCTGGCTCAGCCTGATGCAACCCCGGTGAAAGCTGCCCCGATTACACCCGGCAAAATCCTTCACGATAGCGGAGGCTGGGGATATGCTATCATTCTTACTTTTATCATTGGTCTTGTCTATGGCATCGTGCGCTATATTCAGCTGTATCAACGCGAGAAGATAGATGCACAGAAGTTTTATCTGAAGCTCAAAGGGTATCTCAAAAATGATCAGCTGGATGAGGCAGCCAAGGTGGCAGAAAGCTTTAAGGGAACTACCCTTGGATATATCTTCTGGAGTGGAATTCGTATTTATATTGATACTCGCAAAGCCAACAAAAAAGGTGAAGAGCTGGATAGGGCAGTGCAAAACGGTTTTGAAGAAGCAGTGTTGCAGACCGTGTTTAAGATTGATCCCAACCTCTCTTGGTTTACCACATTGGCTCAGATCTGTACTTACCTGGGTCTCTTGGGAACGATTTGGGGTCTTCTGGAAGCTTTTGAAGGCCTGGCAAACGCTCCTGAAAGCCAAAAGAACCAATTGCTCACCGCCGGTATCTCCAAAGCCATTGGAACCACTGCAATGGGATTGGTAGCCGCCATCCCGCTTACTCTTATCCATGGTGGTCTTTACGGCCGTGCTCAGAAGATTCTCGCCGATATCGACGAACATACTGTGAAAATAATTAACTATCTTAGCTACGTAAACAGAGGTTAAGAATATGGCATACCGTCCTTCTGCCGGAAGGAACCGAAGATTGGCCGGGGGTCCCAAAGAACAGGACCTCGTGCCGTTGATGAACCTGTTTCTCACCATCGTACCCTTTCTTTTATTTATGCTGGTGATGACTCAGATTGCTTCGGTTGCTTTAAATTTCGCACCTACCGGCGATGGAGGAGGTGATGGCCTTGGTGCCGGAGGCGAAAAAGCCGAGGAAAAGAAGATCGAATTATTTATCATGAACACGGATGCTCCGGATCGAGAACTCTTTCGTGGATTTCAGATCCGTCAGCCAGGCAAAGAAAGAATTAACATCCGCTTTGTTAATGGTAATTACGATTTTGTAACGCTGGATGCCGAATTGAAAGAGATTCGCAAAGAAAGCCCAGAGCAAACTGAAATCAGCGTTAGCCCCTATCCGGATGTTTTATATGGGCCACTCATCAAAACCATCGACCTTTGTAAAGACAATCAGTTTGTGAATGTGTTATACAGGCCCGTCGAGGTTCGTTACTACTAACGGAGATAGATATGAGACTAATAGAATCAGCAAAATCATCTGGAAAAGAAGTAAGACGAACCACTCGCAAAGCCGATGAAGTGGCATCCCTGTCTATCACATCCCTGCTTGATGTGTTGACCATTCTTTTGGTCTTTCTCATCAAAAACGTATCGATGGAAGCGCAGCGTGTCACAGTGCCCGAAAATATGACTTTCCCCAGCACAATGACTGTGGATGAATTGGAAGACTATATGGGCACCACCATCGTAAAGGTATACCCTGATATCATCTATGTCGGTTTGGATAATATAGTATTTGGCAAGCCTGAAGACCTGCTCTCAGACCCCAAAAAACGAGAAGAGCTTTATACCTTTTTGAGCTATCAATCCGAACAGATTTTGAAGGTGGATGACCAATCTGAAGCCTGCCTCATGATACAGGCGAATGATAATATCCCCACGCAGGTGATTACCGAAATCGTAGCGGTGGGCACAGGCGCCAAATTTAAACACATATATTTTAGCACTCTGCTGGATACGCAATGGCTAAATAATATGAAAACAGCAAACAGCCAATAGGGAGGTGACATGGCAAAGACACAATTAAACATGGAACTGATCTATAAGGGCAAAGTGTTGGATTACATCAAATCTGGCTCAGGTGTTTTCAAAAACAACTGGTATCTGGGTTCCAATAAACATCTGCTGTGGCAGATTCTTGACCCCTCTTTCCCGGATAAAGTCAAGTTGATCTCTCAAAAGAACAACAACTTTATAATGAACCTGATACCCAAGGCACAGGTGGAATGTAAACAGGATGGCAAATCCGTTACAAAAGAGCAATTGACTGCCAGTGGCTTATTGAAAGGAAACCAGCTGACCCTGCAAAATAATATGACCGGCACCGTCACCCTCAGTCCTGATTGGCAGATTAACTATCGGTTTATAGAGCCCTACGTACACGTTCTCACGGAAGAGGAAAGACGGATTGTGGCACAGTATTCACGCCGTGCCGAACGCTCACCCCAGGAAAAAGCTGGAACAACGCTCATCCTGGTTTTCCTCTTTATCACCTTGGCTATACTGGTGGTTTATGATTTGGTTTTGAAGCCAGACTTGATGAAACAGTATACGCTGGATGCAGGTATGGCAAGCTATAGCATGGGACAAAGGATAGAGCCCCGCGGAGATCAAATGCCTCCGCAAAGCCAAATCGATGAAGACGCAGCCGCCAAGGCCGCAGCCGAAGCCGCAGCCAAAGCTGCCGCCGAAGCAGCCGCCAAAGCCGCAGCTGAAGCAACCAAACCCACCACCACTGCCAAACCCACACAGCCAAAGAAACCAACCACCACCACTACCACCCCCACCGGTACCACTGGTACCACCACTACGGGTGGCAGCACTGCATCCCGCTTTGGCTCCTTTGATCCCAGTGCCACAGTTCGAAACCCTGTCGCAATCACTGAAACGCGCTCATTTGTGGTAACCACCCCCGGCGCCACTGCATCAGGCAGCGGTACAACCGGTGGAGGAGGCAAACCAAGCGGTATTGCTGGTACTGCAGGAGGAATATCTTCTACTTTTGATCCCCATGCAGTATCAAACTACAAACCCTCAGACTTGGCTGGAGCTTCCACGGCACCCGGTGGAAAAGGCAGCACTACCACAAGACCCACAGGTAATGTGGATGTGGTGGCAGATATAAATAAAGCCCAAATCGCTCAACTGAATAAACCCGTTGCCCAGACAGGCCCGGAACGCCAGCTTATCGCTACCATATCAGCACAGGCTCCTGCGGTAACGGAGAATGCCATTGCCTCTGCCCCTGAAGAGCAGAGAACGGGATATCAATCTATCAAAAATTATGTGGGTGGCAGAAGAGCCCAGCTGATAAACCCAATCAGAAAGTATACCGCAATCGAAAAAGCAACCGGAACTGTAGATATCAGAATTCTGGGAAGAGATGGCAGGGTACAAACGGCTGAAGTGATCCCCACCTCCGGAAACCTACCTCAAGACTACCTCGCAGAAATAAAAAGAATCGTGATGGGCTGGAATATTCCACAACATCGCGGTCCGTTTAACTACAAATTTACCATCAGGGTAAGTTAGTTATAAATATAAAATTCCAATAGCCAGAATGCAGCTCCCTCACATAGGGAGCTGTATTCGTTTATGGGCATTAAGGGGGCTTATTGGGTTTTATGCCATTTATCCCTGCCTCTTATTTCGCACTCACACACTCCTTGCCCTTTAGCCTCCTTTGTGCCTCCTTTGTCCAGACAAGGGTGAGACAAGGGAGAGACAAGGGTGG